>JAIDHZ010000048.1 GCA_029052995.1 Lachnospiraceae bacterium
GATAAATTCTAATAAAGAAAAGTTAAAAACGGCTGATAATGGGAGAGAACAGTTATACGGTCAGTATGAGGAGATTGTAAAAGAAATTTCTGTGTTAAGGTCGGAATTTATAAAAGATGTTATTGGAAAAGATTCGAATGTAAAATTTGATATCCAACGCAGAAGAAATCGAAGTTCATTTGTTCAAATGATGAAAAGCGTATTAAAAAGGGATAATGCAACTATTGAAGATGATATTAATAAACTGGCAGATATCTTTTTTTCGGATAAGGGTATTGAGAAATTCCGGCAGAAAATCTGGGAGGTTAGAGAAGAAAAAGATAAGAAAAGTTGTTCACGGTATACTTGTAATGCAATTTTAGAAATGCAGCCGGAATCTTTTGCTAGAATGATTTCATTTTTGCCAGAAGATGACTTAAAGGTATCATATAGGCCAGAGAATTCTAAAAGATACATTCCACTTTCGAATGCTTCAGCTGGACAAAAAACAACAGCAATTTTGACATTTCTTTTGGCATATGGAGAACTGCCGCTTTTATTGGATCAGCCAGAGGATGATTTAGACAATAAGCTGGTATACGATTTAATTGTAACAAGACTGAAAGAGACAAAATCAAAACGTCAGGTTATAGTAGTTACACATAATGCAAATATTCCAGTAAATGCTGATGCTGAGTATATAGTGTCTATGAATTCTGAAACGGATGAGGTTGCAACAAAATATGAGGGCACTATGGATGATAAAAACATAAGAAAAGAAATATGTGATGTAATGGAAGGGACTCAGTATGCTTTTGAAATGAGAGCCAAAAAATATCATTTTAATATTGTAGAGTAATTGTTAGTAAGGGAGTTTTAATATGTAAGCTAGAGTAATATGCTACGGATGATGAATATTTAAACTTTGTTAAAATGTGGAATGATAGTATTCTGCATGATAATAATCATAGGTAAGGGAGTATGTATGCAGAATGAAAAAAACTGACTAATACGACCATCACATTATTTACAATGTATGTTGAGTATTATCAATACTGATAACTTTGTGTCTTGAAAAGGTTTTATTTTACCATCCAACATAACATAGTGGTGAAAGGGACCATTTACACAAATCCTTGGGACCATCACATACACCTATGACGTCAACGGAAACATAACTGACGTTACGGAGAAATCAGGAGTGCTTGAGAACCTTTTCGGGAGCGGGGAAACAATCCACCGTGATTTTGACAGCCTGAACCGTGTGACAAAGTATGTGGACTGCAACGGCCATGAAGTGAAGTACGGCTATGATGAGCTTGGCAACATGAAAACCCTTACCTATCCGGGCGGTGAGACCGTAAGCTACACATACCATGATGACGGCAGCGTAAAGACGATGGAGAGCAGTTCCGGAGGAACCTTCATCTACGGATATGACAACTATGGAAGGCTATGTAAGATTACAAGGGCAGACGGTTCCACGGAGGAGCGGAAGTATGATGCAGCAGGGCAGTTAATATCCCAGACGGATACAGACAAAGACGGAAACATACTGCAGCAGAGTACTTATGAGTATGACATCTTCGGGGAGATGACCACGAAGACCACGTCGAATGCGCAGAACCCCGGAGTGCTGACAACTGTCACCATGACCTATGACGATGCCAACCGCTTAAAGACATATAACGGGGAAGCGGTACGGTATGACGAAAAGGGCAACATGACCTACGGTCCGGTGGACGGCAAAATGCAGGAATTAACCTATGACTGCAGAAACCGTCTTGTGGAAGCAGGCGGGATAACCTATACCTACGATGCGGAAAATACCCGCATTGCCACAACGGAGGACGGGCTTACAACTGAATATGTAACGGACACGGGCGGTTCCTTAAGCCGGATGATTACCGCTTATGAGGCAGACAATACCCGGACACTGTACTACTACGGGGCAGAAGGGCTTGCGGCACAGTATAATACGGGAACAGGAAAGTACTACGCATACCATTATGACAACATCGGTTCCACCACGTTAATCACAGACAGGAGCGGCCAGGCAGTGGAGCGGTTCTCCTACGGGACATACGGTGAGCTGCTAAAGGACGCAATCACAAAGATAAGGTTTTTGTATAACGGAAGCTATGGTGTGGTAACGGATAGAAACGGACTTTACTACATGAGAGC
>JAIDHZ010000049.1 GCA_029052995.1 Lachnospiraceae bacterium
CTCCTCCCGTTGCCAGGTATCGGTAGGACAACATGGATATCATATCTTATTTTCGGAGTGTCGGCAACAATCGACATTCTTTTTGTTTTGTGATACAGGAATTAAAAGTGCAGATTCAAAAAAGACTGCCACAGAGTTATCACTTGATTTAGTTAAGGAATTACAGAGCGAGATTATGCAGTTGGCATAATCAGAAAATCATTTTAATATCATAATAACAGTGTAAAGGCACATGGAACAGTAAACTGTAAACCATGTGCTTTTTTTGCGTTCAAATGCGGGAATAGTGAGCAGTATGCCTAATTTATCAAAAACTGTCAAACGTTTTTTCGGATTTTAAAAGTGTTACAGGAATATTGCACAAGATATCATGGATATTTTTGCTGAAAATATAATAAATGGAGGTTTTTGTGATGGGCATGTTAATTAGATGTTGACATTATAAACAAAAAAGACTAAACTTTTTATAGATAAAACCATGATGTTGAAGCAACGAGAAAATATATTTTTGTGAAAGGGAAGGGATAGCACATGAAAAAGAAACGATTTGTAAAATCAATGGTATCTGTATTCACTGCATTTGTTATGGGTATCACTACTTTTGCCGCCGGTTTGCCGGGTGACATACAGGTAGTGCATGCAGAAACTGCAGGAGTACAGAATCAGGATGAAATTGCAGCGGAAGATATGAATGCTGCAGCAGAAGCTTTGGGGCTTGTGGCAGATTCGCAGGAGGAAGGGGTCTACTACAATTCAAGCAGCAGTATGACGGATTTTCGTGACGAAACCATTTATTTTGTTATTACAACAAGGTTTTATGATGGAGAGCCGGAAAATAATGAACATTGTTCTGATGAAAATGCAGGAACATCAGAAGACGATCCTGCATGGCGTGGAGATTTTAAAGGTCTGATTGAGAAGTTGGATTATATTAAGTCTCTTGGGTTTTCGGCAATATGGATTACACCGGTTGTAGAGAATAAAAGTGGATTGGATTATCATGGATATCATGCATATGACTTCTCAAAAGTAGACAGCCGCTATGAATCGCCTGGTGCGACTTATCAGGATTTAATTAATGCGGCTCATGAAAAAGGAATGAAGATTATTCAGGATGTTGTATTTAATCATACCTGTAACTGGGGAGAAAAAAATCTGTTACAGATTAACAACCCTGTTTATGCCGGTGGACGTAGTGACATGACTACAGCCAATGGTATTAAAGATGACCCGGAAAGTATTTATCATCATAAAGGATTCTGCGGTGGCGGAGACTGGGATAACTATAATGTTCAGGTTATGACATTGGCAGATGACTGCTTTGATTTAGAGACAGAGAATCCGAAGGTATATAATTATCTGATCGATTGTTATAAAAATTATATTAACATGGGTGTAGATGCATTCCGTGTAGATACCGTAAAACATTTATCCAGATTGACACTAAATTCCAGAATCTTACCGGCTCTGATGGAAACCGGAGGCGATAATTTCTACATGTTTGGCGAAGTATGTACCAAAGGCTCTAACGTGTGGTATCGTGACCAGCCGGGGATTTCCACCTGTTTCTATACATGGAATAATGATTCAGATTGGATTAGTAAATGGAGTGATACAGATTTGTCTGTTAATGAAGGGCTTGTAGAATCGCATTACAATGCACAAAGCATGTCTGATCAGCCAAAAAGTAATAATGCATTTTTAAATGGAAATGAGTATCATACACCGGATTACAGCGAAAAGTCTGCAATGAATGCCATTGATTTTCAGATGCATTGGGATTTCATGAATGCAAACAAAGCATTTAATACAGCGAAGGGAGAAGATGCATATTTTAATGATTCTACTTGGAACGTAGTATATGTAGATTCTCATGACTATGCACCGGATGAACAGCAAACAATGCGCTATAATGGGGGTAAAGATGCATGGGCAGAAAATCTATCGTTAATGTTTACATTCCGAGGCATTCCTTGTCTCTATTATGGCAGTGAGGTAGAATTTCAGGCAGGAAAGCCAATTGATAAAGGTGGTTCAGCGCCATTAGCTGATACCGGCAGGGCGTATTTTGGAGATTATATTGAAGGCAGTGTCAATGCTACGGATTTTGGAAGATATAATGGTGCAACAGGGGAGATGGCAAATACATTGAATAGTCCGTTATCCCTTCATATTCAGAGACTAAACAGGCTGCGTGCCTGCATTCCGGCACTTCGGAAAGGACAGTATTCCACAGAAGGATGTAACGGAAATATAGCATTTAAGAGACGTTATACTGATGCAGATACGGATAGTTTTGTTCTAGTTGCCGTAACCAGTGATGCAACCTTTACAGGGATTCCAAATGGTAAGTATGTAGATGCCATTACCGGTGATGAGAAGACGGTTGGAGATGGTACGCTTTCTACATCCGGAATTAAAGGACAGGGCGATTTGCGGGTATATGTGTTAGATACAGGTAAGGCACCGTTTCTTGGCATGATTGACGGAAAGAGTCAGTTTATGTCAGGAGGAACGGACACAGTCGAAGCCACATCACCAGTACAAAGAGAACATGGAGGAAATGAGAAGATACCAGCAGAAGGCATTACTCTTGATAAGACATCTGCAACCTTAGACCTTGGGGAAACTGTAAAGTTGACTGCAACGGTTAAGCCAGACAATGCTACCAATAAGAGTGTGACATGGTCCACAAGCGACAAGGATGTGGCAAAGGTAAGCAGCGGTACTGTTACAGCGGTAAGTGAAGGAACAGCAACGATAACTGCAAAAACATCAAACGGTCTTACTGCAGTGGCAACCATCATTGTAGAAGCAAAAGGGATAAAGGTAGAGAGCATTACAATAAATAAAACAACTGCTACGTTAGATGCAGGCACAACGTTACAACTGACTGCTTCTGTGAGCCCGGCAGATGCAGATGAGAAGTATTCTGCACTTACATGGAAATCCAGCGATACAAAAGTAGCAACGGTTGACAACACGGGTATGGTAACTGCCCTGAAAGCAGGAACTGCGACTATAACGGTTTCGACTGCTTATGGTGTGTCTGCAGTGGCAACAATAAAAGTAAATGGTCCTAAGTTTAATTATATGGATGGGGATGCCGTTTACTTTGAAAAGCCTGCTGGTTGGGGGGATAAGATTTCTGCCTATTTCTGGACCGGCAGCGGAGAATGGACGAATGCCGGGTGGCCTGGAGAGGATATGACGCTTTTGGATGAAAGTGCAGGTATATATGGAATAAAATGGCCGGAAGGAAAAACGGAATCGGGTATGAGTGTTATTTTTACGGATGGTAAGGGTGACAGTACCAAGACGGCCGATTTGTCCGCAAAGATAAATGGCTATTATAACAGTAATGGTTTGGTAAAAACGGTAGACCCTAACGAAGAACCAGAACAGCCGGGAGGAACAACAGAACGGCCAGGAGGAACAACGGAACAACCGGGAGGAACAACAGAACGGCCAGGAGGAACAACGGAACAACCGGGAGGAACAACGGAACAGCCCGGCGGCACAACAGAACGGCCAGGCAGCACAACGGAACAGCCCGGTGCTGTGACTGTAAGTTTGGAGGATACGAAATTTGTATATGATGGAACTCCAAAAACACCGGAGGTCACCGTAAAATCCGGAACAGCTACCCTTATAAAGGATAGGGATTACACAGTAACATACAGGAATAACACAAATGCTGGAGACATGAATGCCGGGGATTTGGCACCTGCGGTTATTGTCACCTGCAAAGGAAACTATGAGGGAACCTTTGAAAAGACCTTTACCATTAAAAAGGCTGCATATCCCCAATCTGGGATACCAAGCAGTTCAATGAATGTTTCAAAGGATTTTGAAAAGGTATCTGATATTAAAGACCTGCCGGCCGGTTGGGTATGGGAAACAAGCGATTCAGATAAGGAATTGTCAGGTGGACAGCCGGTTAAAGCAACAGCAGTATATAACAAAGAAGACAAAAACAACTACGAAACAATAAGCGTGGAGGTAAGCATAACCAAAAGCAGTGACTGCAGCCACCCGTTTGGCAATATGGAAACTAAAAATAGTAAAAATGCAACATGTACAGGGAAAGGGTATACCGGTGACAAGTATTGTACCAATTGCCAGACTACAGTGCAGTCAGGTACAGAAATACCAGCCCTTGGACATTCATGGAGCTCATGGAAGGTGACAAAACAGCCTACTGCAACGGCTAAAGGCATGAAGGTCCGCCAGTGTACAAGAGTCGGATGTACAGAAAATGAAGAGGTACAGTTCATTTGTAATTATCAATATCCTACAGCTGCTCATGTATGGAATAGCGGAAAGGTAACAAAACAGCCTACTGCAACAGCAAACGGTGAAAAAACCTATACCTGTAACGTATGTTCTGCAGCCAGAAAGGAAACGATTCCGGCAACAGGGGGCGGCGGTT
>JAIDHZ010000005.1 GCA_029052995.1 Lachnospiraceae bacterium
GTGTGGGCATTTAATTTTCTGGATAATGGTCACCTCCTCTCCACTTTTTTAATAATAGAGGACATCTATCTTTTCCTATTTATCACCAACCGGATTGCACTGGTAAAGCTCTCCTCCATCTTTCAATACTACATATACTGCTTCTTTCCCTTTTTTCATATTCACTAACCTTTTGCTTACATTCGACTTCGAACATGAAATTCAATAAGAGTAAGTAATTCTATAAATACTACCTTCCGCTGGTTCAATTAACCCTTCGGCTTTAATCAGTCTGTATGCCCTTGCAACAGTATTAGCACTAATCCGTAAAATCGAGGACATTTCACGGATAGAGGGAATACTTTCTCCGGGTTGTAACTGACCGCTAAGAATACTACATTTGAGATTATCTCTTAATTGTGCATAAACAGGGTTTACCTCGTCAAATACACACTCTGCATAATTTATTTTGTATTTGCCTGCATCAGTTTCATCCATAGCGTTTTACCTCCCCTCAGAAGCCTCAATGAGTCTGATTTCATAAACTATTGGATAATAAAACGGCTTTTCCTCATTAAAGGCATTTTTGAGAGTAACTCTGACAGCATCACACGGTTGAAAATCTTCTATATGAATTTCCGTACCATCTGTATCGCACAATACTGTATCTTCACTGATACAAAGCGAGTTTAGGGGATCGGCATAGATTTCTGTTGTTCGTTGAACGATTAAGCGTACTTCGCCGTCTGCCGTTGTAACCGTTTCCTGGACAATAGCTTCATATGACAGTTCAGACCATTTGGGGGCGAAATAAAAAAATACCAGTGCAGCAACAGCAATTAACAAAATAATTATTCCAATAATAATCAGCCGTTTCTTTTTCATTCTCACCATCCTTTATGCTGAAACCTGATGTTTCTTAAAACCTAATTTCGCAAGCGGCAGCATAATCACGGTTAAGACCGCATATAGGACAGCCCTTACAGTAAACGTATCCATAACCAAGCCACCAAATTGATAGGTGATATAG
>JAIDHZ010000050.1 GCA_029052995.1 Lachnospiraceae bacterium
GCTGTCAGGACGATGAGGAGCAACTCCACCGCTTTTTATATAGGCATTTGCCTTGCTGTCCAACATAAAACGATACCGTGTAAGCTGATTGACTTCTATGGCATCAATATCTTTACAGCTTGCAAGGAAATCCTCACCGACTGTCTGAAATGTGAGAATATATAGTTTTTTAATATCATAATATTTGGATTCATGTACAACAAATTCATCCTTTGCATAATCTAAAAAATACTTCATAGAAGCAGGAGGGGTGTTTAAGAAATCGTCCCGGACAATGTTGCTGTTCAGGACAAAGTTTTTCATCGTATCACTATCAAAATTGTAACCAAGTGATTTGTTAATATATCGAACTTCGTCCTTGGCGATTACATGGTCTGCAATTGTTAAAAAAATCAGTAGATTTCTTATATCAATACGCAGCAATTCTGCTACGCTTTCGAATTGTTCTTCTTTTTTCATTAAGTCTTTATCAATTTTAACTGCAATAGACATTGTTGTATTGTATAGTGCCTGTGTCTCTGCGTTCATAGTCTACCTCCTTCTGACTACATCAATGATACCAAAAAAAAGTAATAGTATCAATTGTTTTTAAGTATAAAACTGAATAATTCATTGGAAAAAATTGCATTTATATAGATATTTAGTTATAATAATAGCGTTGGTGTGGTCGAAATATATTATACAATTAGAAAAATATGTCAATACTATAAGCAGGAGGTAATATAATTGGGTAATATGAACATAAAACGGTTTATACAATATGGGTTTATTGCTGCTTTTCTTTGCCTGTTTGTAATCAATTTTAGACAAATTATTAATTGGGGCAGAGTTTTATACGGTGTGGCTTATCCCTTGATTTTGGGCTGTATATTTGCATATGTATTAAATATTTTAATGGTTCGGTTAGAGAAATTTTATTTTCCTAAAGCGAGGAATAAATTTTTTATGAATTCGAGAAGGCCAGTGTGTATGATATTATCTCTTACAATTTTAGTTTTGATTGTGATATTCGTACTTTATCTGGTAATTCCTGAGGTTATTGACTGTTTTGTTATTATTTCAAAGGATGTGCCGGTGGTTTTTCAAAATGTAGTGCAATTTTTGATTGATAAATCAGATGAACTTCCTGCATTGCAAAAACAGTTACAAGAATTAAATCTGGACTGGGGAAATTTGATTAATAAAGTTTATTCGAGCTTTATGAGCGGAACGAAGGGATTTTTGACTTCAGCCACGACATTAGTAGGCTCTTTTTTTGGAATGGTTACTAATGTGGTAATTGGATTGATTTTTAGTCTATATGTATTGGCATGTAAGGAGGATGTGGGAAATAAGCTTAACCGGATGATGAAGGCTTTTTTGAAAAAACATGTGTATGAAAAGGTATGCTATGTATTGAGTGTTATTGATGAGTGTTTCTCCAGCTTTATTGTAGGGCAGGCAACAGAAGCTGTAATACTTGGAACACTTTGTGCATTAGGTATGTCACTATTAGGACTGCCGTATGCAGGTCCGATTGGTGCACTGGTTGGACTGACTGCACTCATACCGGTATTTGGTGCTTATATTGGTGCAGTGCTTGGCGTCTTTATGATTGTCACAGTAGATCCCAAACAGGCACTGGTGTTTTTAATCTATCTTGTAATTTTGCAGCAAATTGAGGGAAATCTTATATATCCAAAGGTGGTTGGTTCTTCAATAGGATTACCGGGAATATGGGTTTTGGCAGCTATTATGGTTGGCAGTGGACTTGGTGGTGTGGTAGGTATGTTGTTAGGTGTACCTGTTGCAGCATCATGCTATAAGCTGCTTCGTGATGCGACAAAGAAAAAGGAAGTGCAAAATGAAATGCAGCCGGATCAGATTCATCCTCTTTAAAGGAATACCGGGCAGCACCTACGGATATCTGAATGTTGGTTAGCTGATTAACGTATGAGAAAGCGGGGTTTTGACTTAATTTGCCTTGAAAAAAGCAGGGTATAGTGTTAGAATATAGCACGTATGTGGAAATGAAAATATTGAGAATAGGAGAAATAATATGTCAGGACATTCAAAATTTGCTAATATTAAGCATAAAAAAGAAAAAAATGATGCAGCCAAGGGCAAGATTTTTACCATTATTGGACGTGAGATTGCTGTTGCAGTAAAGGAAGGCGGTGCAGATCCGAATAATAATTCTAAACTTCGTGATGTTATTGCAAAGGCAAAGGCAAATAATATGCCAAATGATACAATCGAGAGAGGTATTAAAAAAGCTGCGGGGGATGCAAGTGCGGTAAATTATGTGTCAGTTACATATGAAGGATATGGTCCAAACGGAACAGCAATTATTGTGGATGCACTTACGGATAATAAAAACAGGACAGCATCTAATGTAAGAAATGCATTTACTAAAGGTGGTGGAAATGTTGGAACCCAGGGATGTGTATCTTTTATGTTTGATAAAAAGGGTCAGATTATAATCGACAAAGAAGAGTGTGAGATAGAGGCAGATGATTTGATGATGCTGGCGTTAGATGCCGGCGCAGAGGATTTTACGGAAGAAGAGGACAGTTTTGAGATTATTACAGATCCAGAGGATTTTTCTGCTGTAAGGGAAGCACTGGAGAATGAGAAGATTGTTATGGCTTCTGCGGAAGTAACAATGGTACCGCAGAATTATGTTGAACTTACCAGTGAAGAGGATATTAAAAAGATTAACAAAATTTTGGATCTGTTAGATGAGGATGATGATGTCCAGGCTGTTTATCATAACTGGGATGAATAGAAAAAACATTTTTTTGTATGATATGACACAAAAACATTTAATATGATAAAGTGGAATGCAGTGCAGCATATAAAACCAGGCATATGATATAGTTGGTTAGATTATGCTTGTTATATGGTTTTTAATTTTTTAATAATTAGTAATTTATAAGGAGTATGGTTATGGGATTAAGTGAAAAAGATAAGAATGAATGGGAAAAGGTATTGAGGGAAGGAGATTTGATGAAAGAAGGGGATTCCATTGTGGAATCTGTGAAGGGTGATTATTATTATTTAGGGCAAAATCGTGGTACATATTTTTTTACAAATGAGGCTGTGATTTTTGTGAGTGGTTTTGGAGGTACATCTGCAGTTCTGCCTTATAAAAATATAAAAGAAATTAAGAAATGTTTTGTGGGTCCATTTATTCCAACAGGAATTAAGGTGACTGTATTTGATGAGGAAAAGGGCAAAGAGAAGAAGCACAAATTATCTTTGCTGAGCAGACAGCAATGGATGGATTATCTTTCAAATAAGTCAGGGGTTGCGCTGTAAAATGTCAGAGAAAGGGCTGTCGCTTTAACGATTTAAAAAATTGTGTAGTGGCAGCTTTGTTCAATATAATTTCTTTTTTTTATCTGTGATAGAATCTTTGTTTCATGGTAAATTATTAAATTCCTTTTATATGCCTATTTGGATAAATTGTTATTAAAACTTCAAATACATACATTGCTATTTTAGAGTATCATTATCGTCAGGTATAAAAACTAAAATATCATTAGGTGTGCATCCTAATGCGTTGCAAAGCACCAGCCTCTTAAAAACATGACAAAAGTCATGCTCAAAATAGTTCTTTTTTCACTACCACATCATTCACAAAATTGGTATGATGGTCTGGTAACAAAGCTCAGGCATGCCAAATTTATAAATAACAGGTGATGGCAAAGCGCACAGACGCAAATACATTTTTTGCGTTTCACAATTCCCTGGATATCAATGAAATCAGAGAGGAGAGCATGATGGAAGAAATTATTTTAAAAACCACGGGTTTGATAAAAAAATATAATAATAAGGCAGTTGTTGACAACCTGAATATAGAGATAAGGAGAGGGGAAATATTTGGTCTTTTAGGCCCGAATGGGGCCGGTAAAAGCACCACAATGAACATGATCTGCTCCCTTGTGAGACCCACCGCAGGCTCCATTGAGCTGTTGGGTAAGAATCCATGGAAACAAAAGAAGGAGGTGATTCACAAAATTGGCTACATACCGCAGGAGCTTGCGATTCATGGCAAGCTCAAGGCGTGGGAAAATGTAGAGTTATTCACTTCACTGTATGGAATCAAGGGTGCGAAGCTGAAAAAATCGGTGGAGGAGTCTTTGGAGTATGTTGGTCTGTTAGAAAGAAAGCAGGAATTTGCAAAGAACTTTTCGGGCGGTATGAAGCGGAGGCTGAATATTGCCTGTGCAATTGGGCATCATCCGGAATTGCTGATTTTTGATGAGCCAACGGTGGGAATAGACCCGCAGTCTCGGAACTTTATTTTAGATAAGATAAAGGAATCCAACAGGAAGGGGGCAACGGTCATTTATACAAGCCATTATATGGAGGAAGTGGAGGCAGTATGTACACGTATCGCCATTATGGACAATGGCAAGATTATTGCATGTGGAACCAGCGGGGAGCTGAAGAAGCTTGTGAGCAAAGGAACGGAGGATACTACCTTAGAGGAAGTATTTTTAACCCTGACTGGTAAGAAGCTGAGAGATTATGCAGAGTAGAGGAGAAAAGACATGATTCGGTATTTGATAAAAAATAATTTTAAACTCATGCTTCGAAATACCTGGGGCGTGGTAATTATGCTGCTTGGTCCGATTCTGGTAATTGTGGTTTTGTCCAGTGCCTTTGAGGAGTTGATGAAGTCTTATGAGGGTGTGGATACATTTACGGTGGGATACAGGCTGGAAAATGGCAGTTCCATGTATGACGATATGGATGTCTTGAAAGAGGCGGGAGATGAAACAGGAATTATCTTTCGTGAATATCCGGAAGGTGAACCCCAGGATATAATCGTGAATAATGAGCTGGCAGGTTTTGTTGAATTCACCAGAGAGGAATATGTTGTATATAAGAGTGCTGATTATGAAATAGAAGGAATTACATTGGAGTATTTCCTGAGCAGAGTTATGAGCGGGGGACTGAATGCTGCCCTGATGAAGATAAATCCGAATACAGAAACCGATGTGGAGCTGCCGGTTAAAAAGCTTGAGTTTATGCCGGCGGTAAATGCAGTGGATTATTATGGAATCATTTATATCGTATATTTCTGCTGGTGCGGAATGATATGCGCAACCGGAGTGCTGAGTAATGAAAAGAAATATGGAATTGAACAGAAATTCCGGGTGTCTGCTCTGTCAGACTTTCAGATGTATTTAAGCAGGTTTGTGCCGATTGTTTTGACGGTGGCGGCAGGGATGGGGGCTGCAACAGGTATCACGGTATTGCTGTATGACATTCATTGGGGCAGTCCGCTGTTGTCTGCAGTCATTGTATTCATGATGATTGTGGCCGGAACTGCACTTGGTATGATGGTTTACAATATTTCAGACAACCTGGTTATTACCATTATTGTGCTGTTTACCGTTGTGTGGTTTATGGGATTTTTCGGTGGCAGCTTTGAGACTTATATGTTTTCCACTATGCCGGATATCACAAAGCAGTTGTCGCCGATTTACCATGGCAACAGAGCGTTGGTGGAATTGTCCTGTATGGGAGAAAGTAAGTATGTAAGCAGTGCAGTACTGTATTCCCTGGCAGTTACTATTGTCTGTTCGGGGATTGCGGTTTTGGCTGGCAGCATTAGAAAGAGAGGGAAAGCATGATTTCGTTAGTTAAAATGAGCTTAAAACTGCTGCTGCGGAATAAAGGTTTTTTATTTTTCCTGTTGGCCGCACCGGCAATATCTACATTTATTTTAAACATCAAGGCAAATTATACGATGTATGAGGATGATTCAAAAGCAGCTTCGGTTATTGAACTTAAGGACTATACAGAGAAAGCAGTTTATCTGGGAAATACATCGGCTTACATAGTCAAAGTATATGATGCTTCAGGGTCAGAGCTGTCAGAATATGTGCTGGAGAAAATGGTGGAAACCGGAATGTTTTCTGTGTGCAGATGCGATGTAAGCAGCATGACGGAGAAGGATGTTTTAGAGCGGGCAAAAAAAGATGCATTTGACGATAGGGCAGGTGCGCTGCTTTACTTAAAGGAGAGTTTTGGGCAGGCAGTTTTAGATGGTGACTGGGAAGCGGGACTGCAGATTTTTGTAGTCTCTGGGGATGAGAGACAGGAGCTGCTTGAGACAGAGCTTAAGGATGTGTTGGGGCAGATCAGGCAGGCTGCGGCAATTGCGGGTGATGATGGTAAAGCAATTGTGGAAATGCTTGATTCAATAGCAGCGCAGATGCCGGAAAAGAAAACGGTTAATTTTGCAGGCAGAAAAGAGCGGGAGCTGACGGAAAAACAGATAAATCAGAAAACACAGATTGGATATGCTTTTGCAATTATCACATTAGGTTTTTTGTTCTGTGGTGTCTGCGCTGCCCATACAGTCATCGAAGAGCAGAATAATAAGGTATTTACCAGAGTGATGCTGTCAAAAGTTAGCAGCAGGGAATACTTTATTTCCAAATTTGTTCTGGTATTTATTATCAATATTTTGCAGACACTTGTATTAGCTGTATGCCTGTCACTCATCAAAGGAATCGATTTTGGAATGTCTGTTTCGGGCTTCCTTGTGGTGGTATTTCTGCTGGGATTAATTTTCAGTACATTAAGTCTGTTACTGGGTGTACTGCTTGGTGATGTAATGAGCTCTAACTATGCAGTGTTTGCAATTTGGAGTATTTCCGCATTGCTGGCAGGCCTGTATTTTCCTCTGGATAATACCACAGCAGCGCTGAAAACACTTTCCTACCTGATGCCGCAAAGATGGTTTTTAGATGCGTCTGAACTGTTATTGACAGGAGACAAAGGAGGCTTTTCTATGTTATTATATATTACAGCAGCTTACCTGATTTTCATTATCAGTGTTGGCATTGTGGGACTTAAGATGAAACGGCAGGAATAATACAGGAAGGGAAGCGGACAATGGAAGAACAGCTTAGGGACAATTACTTTTTGGCAGTCCGAATGGGCTTATTGCTTATATTGGAAATATATATTGTTTTATCACGGTCTGTACTGACAGGGGCATCTGCAAGGGTGTTCCTGCTTCTTGCGTTATTTGTTGGCATGATGGCAGGCGAGGAATTGGCAGAGAAAAAGAAGAGGCTTTTATTTCTTGCGGTGGCTGCGTTGCTGCTGCTCGTGCTGATTTACAGGGTGGAAAAGGAATTTTTATTGATTGGAATTTTCCTGTGCTATGAGGTGTTATACTGTGTGAAACCAAGGCTTTTATGGTACTTTGTTCCTATAATAGGCGCCTTTATCCCGGGTGGAACGGATATATATATACAGGTGATATTTACACTGCTGCTTGGCATCATTTATATCCAGCATGATTTTATTGTGGAGTCTTACCGCTGGCAGACAAGGGAAGATACTATCCTTGAGCAGCATCTGAAAAGTGATATGCATCAGCGGGAAAATGAAATGCAGGAGGAGCTTAGGAGGAGTCTGTTGCAGGCGGAAAACCAGCTTTTGGAAGAGAGGGCACAGCTGTCACAGACGCTGCATGATAAGCTTGGACATAACATTAACGGTTCGGTGTATCAGTTAGAGGCGGTTAAAGTCCTGATGGAAAGGGAGACGGAAACCTCAAAGAACATGATACAGGCGGTAATCGACCAGCTCCGTGGCAGCATGGATGAGATTCGGATGATTTTGAGAAAGGAACATCCGAAGAAATATAAACTGGCGGTGATGCAGTTAGAAAAACTTTGTGAGGATTGCCGGCAAAAGGGTGTGGAGGCGGAGCTGGTTACGGAGGGCGAGCTCTCTCTAGTGCCGGAAAAATACTTGGAAATCATTTTGGACAATGCCTGTGAAGCGGTTTCCAATTCCATGAAATATGCAAAGTGTACCAGGATTATCATCAAAGTGCATGTCCTGAATCAAATGATCCGGTGCAGCATATCTGACAATGGTGTCGGATGCAAGGATATTGTGGATGGCATGGGAATCTCCGGTATGCGGCGGAGGATGAGAAACGTAAATGGGATTCTGGATTTTGAGTCAGAGGCTGGTTTTACCATTAATATGTTATTACCTTTATAAAGTGGGAGAAATCGTATGGATAAGATTAAAGTGATTATTGCAGATGACAGTGATTTTGTCAGAGATGGGATGCGGATTATTCTGGAGGTGGATGATGATTTTGAGGTGCTCGGCTGTGCATCAAATGGAAGAGATGCGATAGAGCTTGCAAAAAAGACCCCGCCGGATATCTTTTTAATGGATATTCAGATGCCGGGAATGAACGGGATAGAGGCCACTAAATATGTTGTGGAAAATAACCTCGGGAAGGTGCTGATTCTCACAACCTTTGATGATGATGAACTGGTTCAGGATGCACTTCGAAATGGTGCCAGGGGATATCTGATTAAGAATCATACGCCAGAGCATTTAAAGCAGATGATTAAGTCTGTTCATAACGGAACCGGGGTTATGGAGGAAGCTATTTTAGAAAACTTTGCAAAGAATACTATGGCTAAGGCAAACAGCTTTAACGAGGAGGGATATACTGCCAGAGAGCTTGATATCATTAAAGCGATTGCAGAGGGGTTGTCCAATAAAGAAATTGCAGGAAGGCTCTTTATCACGGAGGGAACGGTAAAGAATTATATTACATCTATTCTGGCAAAGGAGAATTTGTCTCACAGAACGGCACTGGCTGTGTATTATCTAACGGGGAAGAAGCAGGGGTAGGTAAAATTTGTGGATCAAATGATTTTTTTGCACTAAAACAGGCAGCACCATGGATAAAAAGTTAAAAATAGTTGAAATTTTTTATCCATATATTATAATATAAGTAAATATACACGGGAGGAAACAGTATGAAAAATATTATAGGAGTGGGAACCGGAAGTGCTGCAGATGCGGATTAATAAAATGACTGTATTTACCGTTATCTGCTGTATGATGGAGAAGGATATATGCAAACCTATGCGAAGGATATGGCTCCTTTGGGAATCATATAGGGGTTGTCGGCGCTGGAGAACAGTATAATCATCAGCATGTAAACCAGACTATGGTATGTGCTGTATTTGAATAGGAGAAATATTATGTTTAAAAATAAGAAAGTACAAAATAATCAGGAAAAAAATAATGATGCTTTGACAGAAAAAAATGAAAAAATTAAAGAATATTTAGAGTCTATGTCCCACATGAATAAGTTAGTAATGGACAAAGAAGAAGCATTACTTGAAGAAGAAGCCGGAGTAGTGGATGAAATAGAAAAGGTGAGGAATTCTTACAGAGAAGTAATTGATAACAATACGCAGGTTATTAAGTCTATTGATGCCCTTGAAACAGAGTTTGCAAAAATTGGAGATATTTCAGGGGAATTCAATGGCGTAATTCAGAAAGTGACCGAAGTGTCCGGTGGTGCGTTGAAGGATATTAAAGAGCTAAAGGACAGTAATGCAAAGGTGGAAGTGCAGTTTGAGGAAATTGCCAAAATCTATGATGAATTTCAAAACAGATTTGATGAAATAAAGGCAGCCATGATGAATATTGTAGGAGTTGCGAACCAGACAAACCTTCTGGCCTTAAATGCTTCCATTGAAGCGGCGAGAGCGGGAGAGCATGGAAAGGGATTTGCAGTGGTAGCCGATGAGGTCACAAAACTTTCTATCGGTATCAAAGAACTGGTAGGAGATGTAAATAAGAGTGTTGAGGGGCTTCAGGCAAGTTCAGAGAGTCTTACCAGGTCTTTGGAAGGGGCAAGGAAAGTTCTTAGCATGTCAAAGAGCCAGATGGATAATACGGAGAATATATTTAGTCAGATTACAGAATCCGTATCCGGTGTAGAGAATGTACACAAGGAAATTAATGAGGTTATAGAAAACTGCAATGGACAGGTAGAGGGAATTCAGCAGGATATGGAATCTTACGAAAACCAATATGAACGGGTTATGGATAATATTGATGGATTAAAGAGCCTTATGACTCGGAAGGGAGTTATTTATGAGGATATTTCCAATATGATGGAGCAGACGGAGCCGTTAATTATGAAAATATCAAATGAATTGGATTAGTATGCAC
>JAIDHZ010000051.1 GCA_029052995.1 Lachnospiraceae bacterium
TAATCAGAAAAGGAGAGATGATTATGAAAAAAATGAACAAAGGTTTTTCAATGGTTGAGCTTATTATCGTTATTGCGATTATGGCTATCTTAGCAGGTGCTTTAGCGCCGGCGCTTATCCGTTACATTAACAAGTCCAGAATCTCTACAGATATTCAGACGGCTAACACAATTGCAAAGGCTGTACAGACAGCACTTGCTAATGAAAAAGGGTACGATGTAGCAGATACTACCTATAACTGTAAATGGACGAATGTGGCTGCTTTTTATGCTACATCTGATTCTTTTACAGAATCTTTTAAAACTACTGTTGGAGCGAATGCGCCTGAAATCAAATCTATAAAATGTATATCTAAACGAGCAGCAAAAACGACAAGAGGTGATTTTGGTGTTTGGATTGATCTTCAGGCAAATGAAGTTGAGGTAAAATTAGGTGGTAATCATATTGTGTATCCAGTTGCTGACGAGTGTTTGACAAATGAAGAAGTTAATTGTGTACGCTAAGATCAATTGTTATATATAGGCTATATATTCGCTTATATTATGCGAATTTCCGTAATAAATCGCTGGAATGCGTGCAAACCAAGCATCCCTGTCCTTACTATATGTAAATGCTGATACAGGAACTCAAATAACCAATACCAGTGCCTGCAATACATTTTTAAGATATCTTTGTATAAGAACATATGTATTCCAGTGTCAATATGTATAAAAATAATAACGTGTACTCCAAAAACAAGAATCGGTTTTGGAGTATAAGTTAGCACTATATTTTAAGGACAGGGGGAAACCATGTATATAGGAGTGCACCGTCATCAATGTTCCAGCAATTCGTATATCTTATCCACATCATATTCCGGGGCACACCGACCGGCAGCCTCACAGATACTTCTAATAAGGGTAATATCTTCTTCAAGCTCCTCTGCAATAGTTTCCAGGGATTTTGCATTTTTAAGTTTGCGGCAGATTTGAGCAATCAACTTTTTTAATTCACCTTCCCTTCGTCCTTCTGCTCGTCCTTTTTCTTCGCCTCTTGCCAAAAGTATACGTTCATCTTCCATCAATCTCATATAATTAACTGACACTCCGAATCTTTCTTTACAGTCTCTATCATCTTATGGATATCCTGCAAATCACTGTTTACGGCATTTTCAGAGGTTGTATTAAATAAATCTTTTGCGGAAACACATGCAGATGCTTAAATTTCCTTCTGAAAATAATCCTCAACAGGATTTTTGTAAATTCCTCCCCGATGCCGGGATATCATTTCCTACAGATAAACATCCCATATTCCTTCGGTATATGCAAAACTCCATTTACCATTTTTTTGCTTAAAACAGCCCTAAATGTCTCCCTGTTAACAGTTGCAATTTCAGTCATGTTTGTCAGAGAATATATGTAATCTATAATGTCTTCAAGATTTGTAACCTCTAACGAATCTTCATAATCAAATTTCTGTACATTGTTAAAATGTTTTTTCAAAATATCATATCCATTTTGCAGTGTAAAATTTTTGTTTGTTTTGTCCTTCGCACCAAACTCTTTTAGAAGACCGGCAATAAATGGAACAATTCCATTTTCTCCATATGTAGCACAATAAAATATCCCATCTGACGATAAGACACGGCTTACTTCAGATAAGGCTTTTCCCAAATCATGCACATGATACAACATCATATTTGCAATAACCCTATCAAATATGCCGTTTTCGTAAGAAATATTCTCAATGTTTACTACATCATATAAGACATTGGAATGTTCTCCCAGAAAACTTTTAGCTGAAGACAACATACCCTCTGAAAAATCGGTCAAAATAAGCTGAGTACTTGTATCCAATGCCTGTATATGTGACTGCCACATATCCCCTGTACCACAGCCAAGTTCAAGTATTTTCATATCAGGCTGTATATCATAATGTGAAAATATCCAATTCCCAAAACCAAGTTTGTTTGTAGAATATTTCTCATGAATTGATATTCTGGTATTTAAATTAGCAGCAGTCTTATACTGCTCCTTAACCGTCTCATGCTGATTAAGCGACATTGCGTCACCTCCATAAATAATATTATAGATATATTTTACTACTGTATCCCCTAAATTACCATCCTCATTTCATAAAATGTATATTAAAAATAATTGTAATATTGTTGTTTTAAAGCCGTTATAGCTTGTATT
>JAIDHZ010000052.1 GCA_029052995.1 Lachnospiraceae bacterium
TACCCGCTCCATAAATACTCCCTTTTCATCATTATCCGCTGACAGCATCTCCTTTGTCACCGCATCCTAACCGTTGCATTTTCCTTCCGCTTTCATCAGTTTTGAGTAAATGCTGCATCATGATAATCAGCGCAACCCGCACTTCAAATTCCTTACCGGAATCAAGGTATTTTTGTATCCATTCCCATGTAAATTCCCTATCCTTTTGAAACACATTCATTCCCGAAAAAACACTGTCACATATTGACCAGTTATCCACTAAAGGAATAAATGCTTCAATGTAGGGAACTGCCTGCTGCAGGTTCTTTATGGCATAGGATATAACCATGCCCCTCAACATTTTTTCCTCAAAATAAATGTCCTGCTCCTCCATGGCCTCTTCCCAATCCTTTTTTGCAATCTGTTTTGCCAGCGTCCGCAGCTTTGGCAGTCGAATTCCCAACATATCATTTACACCCGGAATCAGTGCTGATGAAAATTCCATATAATCCTTCTCTGACATGGATAATAACTGTTCCCTGATTTCTTTTGTCATGTTCAGATTCTCCGTTCCTTTTCAATCCATATTCAAAAACAGGCACCCTATGTAAATTCCACGTGGTGCCTGTTTATCCTGACAATATATGTCATATTAGTGTTCTTACGTACACATTTGATTCACCTGTATTTGGTTTATACATAAAACAGTAAATCCTCATACTGAGGGAACGGCCAGTAAGCCTTATCTACCAGACCCTCCAGCTTATCGGCGGGCTCCCTGACTTCTTCCATTGCAGCAAACACTTCGTCATGGAAGCATTTTGCCGCCTTCTCCATATCATCCTCCAAATCCAGAGCTTTCTGATCCAAATCTTCTAATTTCTTCATTGCAGCGGTCATTGCCTTTAATTCTGCTGCTATATCCTTAAGGATTGTTTCCTGAACGGAGGTGTCCACACCGGCAGCCTTCAACTCATTTACACCCTTGGCGGTATCGGCAGAATATTTCATCACTGCAGGCACAATCTGTTTCTTTGCCATATCAAGCATGGTCTTTGCCTCAATGTTAATCTGCTTTGCATAATTTTCGTAATAAATCTCTGCCCTGGAAACAAGCTCTGCCTTGGAAAGCACTCCGAACTTTTCAAACATTGCAACATTTTCTTCCTTTGTATAGGCTTCAACTGCATCTACCAGACACTTGATATTTGGAAGCCCTCTCCTTTCAGCCTCTGCCACCCATTCATCAGAATATCCATCTCCGTTAAAAATAATTCTCTTATGCTTTGCAATCAACTCTTTAATCTTATCATGAACCGCCATTTCAAAGTTATCAGCCTTCTCCAACTCATCTGCAATCTGGCAGATGGAATCCGCAACAATGGTGTTCAAAATGATATTAGGCGTAGCAATTGACTGGGTAGAGCCAACCATACGGAACTCAAATTTATTACCGGTAAATGCAAATGGTGAAGTACGGTTTCTGTCAGTTGCATCCTGCCTAAAGCTTGGCAAAGTGCTGACACCTGACTCATAGCTCTTACCCTGAATAGAGCTTGTTGCCTCTCCGGTTGTATCCAACTGTCTGAGTACATCATCTAACTGCTCTCCCAAAAATACGGAAATTATAGCTGGAGGTGCCTCATTTGCACCCAATCTATGGTCATTTCCTGCGGATGAGGCAGACAATCTTAACAAATCCGCATGCTCATCCACTGCCTTCAAAATAGCTACCAGAAACAGCAGAAACTGAACATTTTCATGAGGTGTCTTACCTGGCTCTAACAAATTGATTCCGTCATCCGTTCCCATGGACCAATTGTTATGCTTTCCGGAACCATTAACACCTGCAAATGGCTTCTCGTGCAACAGGCAGGTCAAATCATGTCTTTCAGCAACACGCTTCATGGTCTCCATAACCAGCTGGTTGTGGTCCGTACCAATATTCGTTGTACCGTAAATCGGAGCCAGCTCATGCTGACATGGGGCAACCTCGTTATGCTGCGTCTTTGCCGTAATGCCTAATTTCCAAAGCTCAATATTCAAATCCTTCATGTATGCAAGAACTCTTTCCCTTACAGTACCAAAGTAATGGTCATCCAGTTCCTGTCCCTTTGGAGGCATTGCACCAAAAAGGGTACGTCCGGTAAAAATCAAATCCTTACGCTGTGCATACTCCTTCTTATCAATCAGGAAATATTCCTGCTCCGGTCCAACAGATGTTGTAACCTTTGTGGATGTATCGTTGCCGAACAATCTCAAAATACGAAGCGCCTGCACATTCACTGCCTCCATAGAACGAAGCAACGGGATTTTTTTGTCAAGTGCCTCTCCTGTATAAGAAGAAAATGCAGTAGGAATACAGAGAATGGAACTTCCATCCGGCGACTCCTTGATAAATGCAGGTGATGTACAATCCCATGCTGTATATCCTCTTGCCTCATTAGTAGCACGAAGTCCACCGGAAGGGAAGGAGGATGCATCCGGCTCACCCTTAATAAGCTCTTTACCTGAAAACTCCATCAGCACTTTACCGTCTGCCGTAGGGCTGATAAAAGAATCATGCTTTTCTGCTGTAATTCCTGTCATGGGCTGGAACCAGTGCGTATAATGGGTAGCACCCTTCTCAATTGCCCAATCCTTCATAGCATTTGCAACGGTATCCGCTATAGCGGAATTCAATTCCTTACCAAGCTCAATTGTCTTTTTCAGTTCCTTATACACCGCCTTCGGCAAACGCTCCTTCATAACTGCATCATTAAACACGTTTGTTCCAAAGATTTCCGGTATGCTTACTACATTACTCATATTAATACTTCCTTTCTTTTCATTATGCAATACGAATTGTTATGTACGGGTAATAATACCACAAACTTTCCCCTAAAAAAGAATAAGGGTATTCTCCAATCTGAGAACACCCTTGTCCTGTACGTCCGTATTTGCTTCAATAGCTGTATGATACCCTAACATCTTAAAAAAATCAAGTGTTTTTTTCTTATTTTCGCTATTTTTTGTATTTTCACTTAAAATTTATAAGTCAAGAGCTAATTTTTGTACATTTTTACAATTGTTTCCCCTTTCATGTAAAGTAATCTTCTGACAACATACCTTTCAGGCATTTCTATTACTCCGGCATGTCTTCTAGTGTACTGATACATTGATATTGGGTAAAACTACGCAGGATATTTGTCCATCTGCAAGGCGGATTTTCGACGGCGTAGCGGTGGCTACGGCTAGAAAATC
>JAIDHZ010000053.1 GCA_029052995.1 Lachnospiraceae bacterium
ATGTAACTAAATATTTTCAACAATATTTCTCAGGATGTCGGAATGTCTGCCATGTATATTTCGCAGAATTTCAACTCCTGCGAAATCGTAAAAAATTAACAACTTTATCTAACATGCCGATTATAGCAAACGCCATTTGCCTTGTCAATATTTAAAGGCTTACATTTATGGCAACTAATTTTAATAAATTCGCAGGATCAGACAACATTTTCCGGTTGCCTTGCGCACCCTGCAGGTGCACCTTTTGCAATAAGCTCAATATAACATAATTGTCAACAGCACAGTACACTAAAGTCCCTAAAAAATATGGCAGATATGTGAATGTAAAAACTATGCCCTGACATCATTTTATGCCGAAAAGTGGCTTATCCATATTAAAAAACATTGCAGTAGATAGCAATACTAAGCCCATTACAAAACAATAATATTATTTAGTACTCATTTTAATCCGTCAATCCTTTTGGACTGACGGATTTTTTGGTCATTTTTCGGGTTATTATTTTGGGGTTATTGTCGAAAAAATACTAGACAATTCTCCCACAATATATTATAATTAGCTTATCTATCTTTAAATGCAGACTACCTACTAAAGAGCCTGTCACAAAGGATTGTGCTGCTCTCTTGTTTTCATAAATGCATTGATATCCAGGGAAGGAGGTACATTATATGCTGAATCTGAATAATATCTATAATTACTACAGCACTCAGATTATGTGGCCCAATAGTTACAGCAAACCCCAGTCGCATGACACGGACGACTTAAAAGCAGTATATAAAAATATGGTGAAACAGAACCAAAAATCACCATTTTACAAATTTGCCTTTCCTTATACTACCCAGGCTTTTGCCATTGGTATTAAAGAAACTGCCATGAACTTAGAATCCGAGAGCAAGTCTCTTAGCAGACAGGGGAATGAAACTTATGAAGAATTAACTGCTGTTTCTGATGACGAGAATGTTGTATTTGCATCTTTAAGTAATCCAAGCTACGCAGAAAATTTGCCGGATACACTATCCATCAAAGTGGATTCTTTAGCCACCGGTCAGACAAATGTGGGTGCATATCTTCCTGCTGACGAATCATCATTTCCATCAGGAGATTACTCTTTTGGAATTGCTGTTGGCAAGAATCGTTACACCTTTAATCTTAATATACATGAAGGCGATACGAATCAACAGATACAACGTAAACTTGCTAATTCCATTAACACGAATAATATCGGTATTCACGCAGGCCTGCACAGCAATTCCGTTGACGGAACCAATGCTTTAATACTTCGTTCAGAATCAGTCGGGCATCCGAGCAATGATGATTTATATTTCCGGTTTGATGAGAGCCACCTTAAAAATGATATTACAAAAGCACTTGGTGTGACGAATGTGGAAACAGCACCGTCGAATGCAGAATTTTATATCAATGATGTATTTCACACTTCTATCAGCAACAGAATTTCATTGAATCACTGTGTTGATTTGGATTTGCTTTCTGCGAGCGATGAGTCTGTTAATATCAGTCTCATACCGGACGAAGAAAAGATTTCAGATAAATTAGATGATTTTGTGTATTCTTATAATCAACTTGTGGATATATCAAGAAAAGGCATCCGTCCAAAGGGAGCTGCAAGATTGTTCCATGATGTGACGAGAATTGCCAGACATCATCAATCCGAATTATCCACCGTAGGTTTGGTCATTGATGATAATGGTTACCTGAATCGTACACAAACCACAGATAGTGCAATGATTCGTAAATTATTTGATGAGAATTCTTCTTTCCGAAAGGATATTAAGCGTGTAACCCAGAAAATGACCCTGAATCCATTAAATTATATCGATAAGACAATCGTAACATATCCTAATACAACAGGCACTTATCCTAACCCTTATCAACCTTCCAAATATTCAGGATTATTATTTAATGACTACGCATAATGCATATATACAGACAAAGGGTGCTAATTATTAAGCACCCTTTTTGCTGCCAAATCTAATTTATTTAAAAATGGAAGAAAATCTTTTTCCAAACAGCCTGCAATCTGCCAGTTATCACCACTGTTAAGCGTAATTCCAAGATTCTTAACTGCAGATATCATGTTTTTCTTATCGACATAATTATTATTTGCATTAATCAGCGATGCACACTGATTATATACCTCAATTTCCCAGTTAATTCCTGTAATTACTTCATTTAAGAATTGTTTTGTATCTGCCTTATTCTCTAACCGCAGCTCGTCAATCAGCTCCTGAAGGGCAGGAATTAAACTATCACTATATTCAACCAAATCCTTTAGGGCATCCTGCTGTAGTATTTCGCGCTCCTCCATACAGTCCATCTCTCCTTTTTCAATATTATCAGATACTTTCAAAACATTATTATCATACCATATTCTACACTAATTGTGCATACTAAATTCCTACATTCCGAATTTAATGAAAAAAAATTTCTATTATATGCCTTTATCAACAGTTTTTTGGTAATAAAAAATATACTGCTGTATAATTCCTGCATCCTTCCCATACTGTGGAAATGGATCTGTTCCTTGAAATTCTGTTTCTATCGCCCTTGCAATCCATACATCTACAGGCGCCCTGGATGTTCTGCCGTACCCAAACAGGCAGACACAGTTAGCAACTTTTTTCCCTACTCCATGTATGGTGAGCAGCGTATCAAAAAGCTCTTCATCTCCATATTCACCAATCGCATTCATATTGATTTCACCTGAAACCACCTTGGAGACGGCATCCTTCACATAAGGGGTTCTGTATCCAAGTCCGCATGCAGAAAGCTCTTCTTCCGAAGCCGCAAAAAGCTCATCCGGTGTAGGGAACAGATATAATGTTTCGTAATCCGTTGTCATCCTTTTTCCAAATCTGTGGGCAAGCTCCTCCACCGCCCTTGAGATTGCGGGTATGCTTTTTCTTTGAGAAATGATAAATGTAATCAGCATTTCCCATGTATCCTGATGAAGCACCCTAAGCCCACTTCCACAATCCATAGCTTTCATTACAAAATCATTATTACAGGTTTTGCCCCGCAGCTGATTATAATTTCTTGACAAATCAAAATAAGGATACCAAATATTTTTCCATGTATCAATATCACAGCTTACTAAAAATTCTGTATCATTTTCTCTTTTTATATAAAGTATTTTATCCCCTGTCATAAAACGGAACATATTATCATCAAATTTTCTGACCCGGAAGCACTGACCGGAATTCATAATCTTATCTAAATCAAAATCATCTTCTATGTTAATCGTTGTTTTCATTTGTGTCCCACCTGTTCACTATATTTTATCTGTATGTAAACAGAATAATTTCTGCAATATTCAAATTGTCAATTGCCACCTTACTTATATTATCATATATAAGCTCTTACTTCCAGCTTTTTCACAGCTTTTTCATCTGTTATTTTTCTAAGGAAAATTTTTTCACATTTTTTCCCCCTCTGCATATGATTAACATAAAACATTATATAAAATGAGGGACAATCCATGAACAGCATGAAACGATTGCAGGGAATCGATGTAAGTGAATGGCAGGGCAGAATAGATTTTTCCAGAGTGAGGAATGCAGGGATACGAATTGTCTACATCAAGGCAACTCAGGGAACAGACTATGTTGACCCATATTTTGAGCAGAACTACAGAGATGCCGATAAAGAAGGGCTTGCCATAGGTTTTTACCACTATGTAACAGCCCGCACTGTTTCCGAGGCAGAAGAACAGGCACGCTATTTTGCCTCATATATACGTGGAAAGCATCAGCGCGTCAGACCTGCCATGGATTTTGAAACCTTTGGAAAACTGACAAGACCTGAAATCCGTGAGATTGCTCTATGTTTTTTAACTGCTTTAGAGTCAGAAACCTTCCATGTCCCCGCAATATACAGCGACTCATATAACGCTTCTAATAATTTTGCAGATGACCGCCTTCGGAGATATCCCTTGTGGATTGCAGAATACGATGTCGCCCGACCTGATATGGAAAACCCATGGCCTAGCTGGAGCGGCTGGCAGTATACAGACCAGGGAACCGTAGACGGGATAAACGGCGAGGTGGATCGGGACCTTTTTCGGCATACAATATTATTAGATACACCGGATACAGAGGACGGTACAAAACATTGTTAAAATAACGTCTTGGGCAGTTTATAATCCAGAAAAATGAACCTTTTTTATCATATTTCGTTGCAGTTTTACTCCGTCTCTCTTTCTGTTTCCAATAATGACAGAAATGTAGTTGGTTCATACACAATAACCGAAGATTTTGCATAATCTTTTATATTACGTGTTACAATGCTATCCATGAACTGCCCTAGAGCAAAAACGCAAGCAGCATAAGAATATTAAAGCCACATTTTACCCAAGCTTCCATAGATTATCTTTTCTGTCAATCTTCCTAACTAATAAAAACAGTACCATAAACCATGAATAAACAAAGAATTCTTTTTAATCCAGACAGTCTTCTTAAATCCGCAAAATGGCATCATCTAATTTAAATTTTCAAGGCGTGCCAAAACTGCATCACGATATTCTACATAGTGTGGTGAATATTTTGCCGGTTTGTCATCCTTTGGCATCTCTATTATAAAATAACTTCCGTTTTTCAAAGTTATATTACAGCTCATTTTCATACTCCTTTTTGCCGATTTAATTACACAGCTTTGAATATCATCAGCTGTGAAAGTCAGTCCCTTACCAACATCTTCTAAACAAGTACTGCTTGCAAATTCTTCGGCAGTCGCTTCTCTTGAAGCAGGAACCTGCGCAAACTGATAATAGTAACTCTGTCCGGGAACACATTCTGAAAAAATAAAGTATTGCTCCGTAATTCCCAAATACACATCGTACCCCGCATATTTTGCCTTTGAGCCGCTAATCGCCATACCATGCTCTGCCGGATAAGCTTCATTGTCAAAACTACAATTCCCCAAAATCTCGAAAATAATTTTAACCTCTGCTGCATAGCCATGCACGCCTGCAATCAGCTTCTCTCCGACAGGAACATATTTTTCTAAAACACGACGCATCTCTTCCTCGTTAAATTTTCGTGAATCATACGAATTATTAATGATACCCACCACTATAATTACCACAAATAACAAAATTAACAAAACAATTACTTTTAATATTTCTACAGCCATCTTAATTATCCTCCGTAAACTGATATTGCTGCCAGGCAAACTGTAATTTTGCCGAATTATCCAACGTGAACATTGTACTACAATGAAGCTCGCTGATGCTCGCGCAGGTCATCAACCTCCGCTCTGCTCCGGTTGGTGACATTGTACTACAATGAAGCTCGCTGATGCTCGCGCAGGTCATCAACCTCCGCTCTGCTCCGGTTGGTGACATTATACCATAAATTCCCGCACAATTCCATTAAACTTTTCCTGCCCTAAATGCTATTTTATACTGCGATATGCTGAGCTGTTATGAACAAAAGATTTCTTTCCTGACAGATATCAGAAACAGCAGTGTTGGCCTTTTAGCAGAAAAAGATTAACCTCTTTCGGAAATAATTTTATTAGGGAAAATACACGGTAACCCGCATCCCACCGCCCTCCACCACCTCATACCGAAGCTGTCCATGGTGCAGCTTCACGATTTCATGGCACAAATGCACACCGAATCCTTTTCCTTTCACCTTCTCCCTCGGAATTTTTCTGTTGCCGTTTAATATTTTTGCCATGTTTTCATCCATGGCATCCTCCAGGTTATAAATTATAATCTTGTGTTCAGCGGCAGAAATGTGAATATTACTTCCCTCCCTTCCCGTGTTGGAAAGAAGATTCAGCAAAAGACTCAACAAAAGCGTCCTATCCCCTAAAACATAATCCATCTGATTATCAATTACAACATCCGGATAATGCATCTCCACTACATTAAACAAAGCACTAAGCTCCACCCGTTCCATTACAATTTTACCATCCCGCACATTTTCCATCACTAAGAGCCTTTCAATGATATCGTTCATATATACTGCTTCCTCATTAATCCGGTTTCCAGCGTATTGGATATCCTCTTCCTTTATCTTTCCATAAAGAATATACTGGGCATAGCCCTGGATACTGGTAAGCGGGGTGCGAAGCTCATGGGCAATATTATCAATCGGATAATATATTTTTTTCATGGAAAAATATAAAACCGCCGCCAAAATAAGGGAAAGTATACAGGCAAAGCCAGCAAGTAAGATAAGCTGTTTTGTGTGGTTATCATATAATTCCCCCATATCTTCCGTATAATAAAGGGTATATTTATTTCCGTCCTGCCCTGAAAAAGAATTGTTGATAAAGAGATATCTCGTATTGCCCTCTCTTAACATCTGGATATCCTGCGACCCGGACGGTATCTGAAATGGCAGACCTCCCACAATCCATGTGTCGCCCCTGTATATAGAAAAAAGGCTCCCCTGCCGCTGCATCCCCTGACAATAAAGCTTAAGCTTAGTATATTCCGTATCTTCGTTTAAAAAGCTCTGCACCAAATATGCAATACTTTGCTCGTTACGGATTGCGATATTGCACACATTATCAAAATTCATTTTAAAAGAAGCACGCAGAACAAAAAACATGCTTCCGTATAAAATAAGCATGATTAACCCCATTGCCAGCACGTAATTTTTTTCCCAAAGCTTCATCTAAACCTCCAGCCTATACCCAATCTTATAAATTGTCTTAATATACTCCTCCAAATGCAGCTTCTTCCGAATACGCTGTATATGAACATCCACAGTCCGCTCCTCACCTTCATAATCAAATCCCCATGCAGCATTTAAAAGCTGCTGTCTGCTTAATGTCACATTCTTATTTATAATCAAAGCACGCAAAAGCTCAAATTCCTGCGGCGTCATGGAAAGCTCCTTTCCGTTTTCATACACCTTAAAATTCTTTAGGTCAACCCTGACAGCTCCAAGGCAGAAATCCTGCTCCCTCCCATATCTCCTTAACACTACATTTACCCTGGCAAGGAGCTCCTGGAAATCAAAGGGCTTTCCGATATAGTCCTCTGCCCCGTCATTCAAACCCCGTATCCGGTCTTTAATCGTATTGCGGGCAGTAACAAAGATTACCGGCACCGCACCCGCCAACTCTTTTACCGCAAATCCATCCATATCCGGCAGGCTTATATCCAACAGTATTAAGTCGGCGTGCTCCTTTTTTAAAATAGACAAAGCCTCACCGCCGGTGAAGGCGGTAAGGCAGGTATGTCCTGTCATTTTCAGATATCTCACCATCAGCTCATTTATGGACTTGTCATCTTCTACAATCAAAATCTGTGCCATGCTTTTCCCCATACCTTTGTCAGTCTTTCGGATGATCTGAGACCTCATATACCGCCTGGTCAATTTCTGCAATCTGCTCTGCGGTAAGATCCTTGACCGTTGCTGTCTTTACGTCAATCCCGGCTTCCTCACACACCCTTATAATAGCTTCCCTTGCTCCTCCTACTTCAGAGGCATTAATATCATTTATAGTATTTTCTAATGAGCTGTCTCCATATTCCTCCTCTCCCTTCCTAGCATATTCCCGCAAAAGCGGCTTATCAGGCATCTCCTTTAACAAATCCTCGGCAATATCCAAGCTCACATCCATCTGTGTCTCTTTTTCCGCTGCATCAGCCACAGGCCCTGCCTCCTGCATCTCTGCCGCTTTCACCTCATAAGATGAAATTTTTTGTTCCGTATCCCTCTGCATCCAGATACTGGCAGTTACAAATCCTCCCATAAACATCAGCATCATTGCCATAACCATAAATATTGATTTACTTTTTTTTAATTTCTGCATAATAATCTCCTTTCTGCTAACCCGCATAACCTTAAAGCAATTTTTATTCTACTGTACTGACACATTGATATTTGGTAAACCTAATCATCAACGTATCAGTACACTAGGGTATTCCAACTGCTTTGTAACTATGTTAGCAGTAAGATATTACAGAGTTGTTACAGGGTTTCTTTAATTCACAAATATAAATTTTTTTATACTATACATATTTTTTAATAAACTCTGCAATAAATTATAACATGCGAAATTATTTGT
>JAIDHZ010000054.1 GCA_029052995.1 Lachnospiraceae bacterium
CCCCTGCATGAAAAAAGTATCGGTATTTTGTTACCGATACTTTTATTATATGAAATTCTTTATAGAATTCAATTGACGGCTCATGAATATTTTTTGCAAATTTATTCACATGTTTGAAAAGAGTTTTAATTTTTCAAAACAATTATGAATAAAATTTAGCAGGTATTTCATTATTTTTGAAAAGAGTGGTGTTCCTGCCAAAGTTCTTTATAAAGCATTTCTGCCGTCCAGAAAATGTTTTGGGAGGTAAGAATTGCCTTTAATCCAATTGGCGGAATGCCTGCTTCTTTATATTTTTCTAAGAATAAATCTAACATATCAGAATCCATACCTGAAAAAACCAGCATTTCAGTTGGGAATTTTGCACCGGAATAAGTGATATTTTCCCTGTTAAATCCGGTGACGCCCGCAAGATAACCGAGTTTCTGTGAGTAGGAGGCAGGCTTTATTTTGGAAATCTGTATTTTAAGAGTGCGGCAGATATTTTCAATCTGCTTTGCCTTGACTGGTTCTATTTGAAAAAATAAAATACATGGTTTATTAGCCATAGGGGACTCCTTTAATAATTGACTCCCAAGAGGAGGGGGCTTAGATGCATGTCCATTTGGCAAGTGCCTCTGTATGGGTCATCAAAATTGTTTTATACATTATATTATACATCATATAATACAATGTTGTACTGCAAATTGTAAACAATTTTTTTGCGGGGGAATGAATCGGTATTGTTCTTAAATGTGAAAATTGTGGAAATCCACAGACCGTTGGAGTATAATACAAAAAAATGATTGTATGGGGTGATTGAATGAAAAAAATAGTTGTAAGTATATTGTCCGTGATGCTTCTCGTGCTCTTTGGCGGGTGTGGTTTGTATACAGATAACAAGAATGCTTTGGATAGTTTATCATATACTCTGGACAGTGATGAAGAGCTCATACCTGATAAAAAAGGTGCCGGCAATACAGATGAAGTAATTAGTTTAAGCAATATTCCTGAATATTTTTCTGAACCATATGTGGAGTTAAATGGTAATGTTCCGGAATTTACAGATGATGAAAGGAAAATAGCTGAGCCGTTCGAAACATATAGTAATTTGGATGCACTTGGCAGATGTGGAGTGGCATACGTTAATGTCTGCAGGGAGTTAATGCCGAATGAGGAAAGAGGAAATATTGGCAGTGTAAAACCCAGTGGATGGCATACGGTAAAATATAATGATTTGATTGAGGGTAATTATCTTTATAACAGATGTCATTTGATTGCATATCAGCTGGCTGGTGAAAATGCAAATGAGAAAAATCTTATTACAGGTACAAGATATTTGAATATTGCAGGAATGCTTCCCTTTGAAAACATGATAAATGATTATGTAGATTCAACAGGTAATCATGTTCTTTACAGAGTTACCCCCATATTTAAAGATAATAATCTTGTGGCCTCGGGAGTAGAAATGGAAGGCCTGTCCGTAGAAGACAATGGAGAAGGTATCTGTTTTCATGTGTATTGTTATAATGTTCAGCCGGGAGTGGGAATCGATTATGCTACCGGAGAGAGCTGGGAGGATGTCGCTGTTTCGGGAAATACAGACAGTGGGATTACACCTGATGAAATGCCGGCCATGGATTTTATAATTAATACAAATACCAGGAAGATACATTTGCCGGAATGTTCAGGTGCGGATGAAGTGGTCGAAAAAAATAAAGAGCTTTATACCGGAACAATTAAGGAACTTATAGAACAGGGATATAGTCCCTGTAAAAGATGTCTGAGAGAATATGGACAGTGAATATAGAGCAAATCTTTCAAGGATGTACAGTGTATTTGTATAAAAAGTATGAATGATACGAATTTCCGTAAAATATAAATGATAATAGAAATATTTTGCGGAGGTATTATATATGTGTACAGCAATAGCTTACAGTACGAAAGACCACTATTTTGGACGGACTCTGGATATGGAAATTTCCTATAATGAACGGGTGCTGATTACTCCGAGAAGATATGATTTTGTTTTTAGATATGTGAAGCCCCTTTATGAACATTATGCCATAATTGGCATGGGAATCACGATGAAGGGTTATCCGTTATACTATGACGCAACGAATGAAAAGGGGCTTAGCATGGCAGGCTTAAGGTTTCCGGAATTTGTGGATTACAAGCCGGTGCAGAGGGGCAAGGATAATGTGGCGACATTTGAGCTGATTCCATGGATATTGGGACAATGTCAGACGGTGGAGGAAGCAATTGAGTTGTTGGAAAATGTTAATGTAACAGGCGAGGATTTTAGTGAAGAATTTCCGGCAGCACCTCTTCATTGGATGATTTCTGATAGGGAGAAGTCTATTACGTTAGAGTGTTTGAAGGAAGGGATACAGATTTATGATAACCCTGTGGGTGTTTTGACAAACAGCCCCTCCTTTGAGATGCAGATGTTTAATTTAAATAATTATATTCGGTTATCTCCGGAAAAACCGACAAACTGTTTTTCTGATAAGATTCAACTGAATACTTACAGCTATGGAATGGGAGCGCTTGGAATGCCTGGGGATTTATCCTCTATGTCGCGGTTTGTAAGAGCGTCATTTACAAAACTAAATTCTGTCTGTGGAGAAACGGAGTCGGAAAGTATCAGTCAGTTTTTTCATATTCTGGGTTCTGTATATCAGCAAAATGGATGTGTGCGGCTAAATGAGGATGAATATGAAAAGACGGTTTACACCTCTTGCTGCAATGTAGATAAAGGAATTTATTATTATAAAAGCTATGACAACAGCCAGATATGTGCAGTGAAGCTGTTTAACGAGAATCTTAGTGGGCAGCGGGTCGAATGTTATAAATTGGTGCATGGAGAACAGATTTACTGCCAGAATTAATAATGCAAAAAAACATTATTTTTGGTAGGTAAAATAATTTCTTATATTAATATAGATAATGGGGCATAGTTTGTGTATTAAATCAAATACTAACATTATATAAGCTGTTTATGGGTCAGCAAATATAAAAACAAAAAGGACGAATGGTGCATGCGTCAGGAAATATTTAAGCTGGTTTGCGAGATGGATATGGATGATATTGATACACAGCTTGCGCTTCAGTGCGCTCCGATTATTACAGATTTAAAGTTTTCTAATCTGCTTATTATTCCGACAGGTGGAAAAAACAGAGTTGAGAAGCTGTTGCAGGGTACTGATATTTCATATTATATACTTTTGGATGAGAAGGACAAAACCACTATGCTTTTATACAAACAGATGGAGCTGCAGGATTACCTGTCGGGTTCCGTGCAGACGCAGATGATGCAAAAGCTTGGTTATCGCAGTGTCAGGCTTTTTGATATTCTTCCTGTTTTTCGTGCCAGATATGCACATTATATGAAGGATAGCATTTTGTTTCCCCATGAAATGGGATTGCTGTTGGGATATCCGGTGGAGGATGTCGCAGGCTTTATCAAACATAAGGGAGAGCATTTTTTGTATAATGGCTACTGGAAGGTCTATTCCAATCCTTTAGAAAAGCAGAAAATATTTGATCGATATGAAGCTGCACGGGAAAATTTAGTTGAATTGGTCTCAAAAGGAGTTCATATGGAAAATATTCTTGGAGGTTGACACAGAGTGTAGTTTAGTTTATAATAAATATACCCCTAGGGGGTATATTTGTAAAGGCAGGGGGAGAAAGATGGACAAAAAATGCTGCCATAAGATAAAAGAGCGTTCGGAAGAAGAACGAAAAAAGCTGATGAACCGGTTAAGCCGGATAGAGGGACAGATTAGGGGAATTAGGAGCATGGTAGAACATGATGTATACTGTACAGATATCCTGACCCAGTCTGCGGCGGTTACAGCAGCAATGAATGCATTTAATAAAGAGCTGCTGTCAAACCACATTAAAACCTGTGTGGCAGAAGACATCAGGGAGGGTAAGGATGAAACGGTTGATGAGCTTGTATCAACCCTTCAAAAACTGATGAAGTAAAAAGGAGAAAGGAAACGGTCAGAATAGAATATGGAACAGTATAGTATAACAGGAATGAGTTGTGCAGCATGCAGCAACAGAGTGGAAAAAGCAGTATCGAAAGTAGACGGTGTTACAGCATGTTCAGTAAGCTTACTAACTAATTCCATGGGTGTAGAAGGAACTGCAAAAACCTCAGATATTATAAAGGCGGTGGAAGAAGCAGGATATGGTGTATCTGTCAAGGGAGCGAATGCTGATAACGAGCCTGTAAAAATGGGGGATATGGAGGACTCCCTGAAAGACAGGGAAACACCTCTTATGAAAAAAAGACTGTGTGCTTCTTTATTGTTTTTGATTGTATTGATGTATTTTTCCATGGGACATATGATGTGGGGATGGCCGGTGCCGGCATTTTTTGCCGAAAACCATATTGCGATGGGGCTGTTACAATTGCTTCTCACTGTTTTTATTATGGTAATTAATCAGAAATTTTTTATAAATGGATTTAAGAGCTTGTTGCACCGGGCACCCAATATGGATGCGCTGGTTGCGCTTGGATCCGGTGCAGCATTTATATATAGTACCTATGCTTTATTTGCAATGACAGATGCACAGGTGAAGGGTGATATGGCTGGTGTTATGTCATATATGCATGAATTTTATTTTGAATCAGCTGCGACGATTCTGACTCTTATTACAGTGGGTAAAATGCTGGAAGCTCATTCTAAGGGAAAAACTACAGATGCATTAAAGAGTCTGATGCAGTTATCCCCCAAGACGGCCGTAGTGATTAGGGACGGCAAAGAACTGGAGGTTCCTGCTTCTCAAGTGCGTAAAGGGGATATTTTTGTGGTGCGCCCGGGGGAGAATATTCCTGTAGATGGTGTAATCGTGGAAGGCAGCAGTGCTGTTAATGAATCTGCACTTACCGGAGAGAGTATTCCGGTAGACAAGACCGGGGGAGATGGTGTGTATGCCGCTACAATCAATCAGTCTGGCTTCTTAAAATGTGAGGCGACAAGAGTAGGGGAGGATACAACTTTATCACAGATTATCCAGATGGTAAGTGATGCGGCTTCCACGAAGGCGCCTATTGCAAAGGTGGCAGATAAGGTGTCAGGTTTCTTTGTACCGACGGTAATCGGAATTGCAATCCTGACACTGGCCGTATGGCTGCTTCTTGGAGAAAGCATTGGATTTTCTCTGGCCCGTGCCATATCGGTTCTTGTTATAAGCTGTCCCTGTGCTTTGGGACTTGCCACGCCGGTTGCAATCATGGTTGGAAATGGAGTGGGTGCAAAGCATGGCATTTTATTTAAGACGGCAGTTTCTTTGGAGGAAACCGGAAAAATGCAGACTGTGGTTTTGGACAAGACAGGAACAATTACGACCGGTGAACCCAAAGTGACGGATTTGATTGCTTCGGTTAATGTGAAGGAAGAGGATTTGCTGCAGCTTGCCTATGTGTTAGAAAGGAAAAGTGAGCATCCTCTTGCAAAGGCAATTATACAAAAGGGTCGTGAAGAAAAGCTTCAGGAGGCAGAGGTAAGGGAATTTCAGGCTTTGCCGGGGAATGGATTAAAGGCTGTCTTTGAAGATCACATTATCCGTGGTGGAAATAAAGCGTTTATAAGTCAATATGTGAAAATCCCTGATAATATGGAAAGACTGGCAGGGAAGCTGTCTGAACAGGGAAAGACACCATTATATTTTAGTAAGGATGACAGTCTTATTGGATTGATTGCTGTGGCAGATATCATGAAGCCCGATAGTGTGGAGGCTGTTTGTGAACTCAAAAGCATGGGAATCCATGTGGTGATGTTGACTGGTGATAATGAGCGTACTGCGAAGGCAATCGGTGATGCAGCGGGTGTAGATGAAGTGATTGCAGGAGTATTGCCAGAGGGAAAGGAAAACGTCATTAAAAACCTGAAGAAAAAGGGTAAGACTGCAATGGTGGGAGACGGAATCAATGATGCTCCGGCTCTTACACGGGCAGACATAGGAATAGCAATTGGTGCCGGAACGGATGTTGCCATAGATGCTGCGGATGTGGTGCTGATGCTTAACAGGCTTCGCGATGTACCGGCAGCAATACGTTTGAGCAGGGCAACATTAAGGAACATCCATCAGAATTTATTTTGGGCATTTATATATAATGTGATTGGGATTCCACTTGCAGCGGGAATCTGGTATCCGATATTTGGGATAAAGTTAAATCCCATGTTTGGAGCGGCAGCAATGAGCCTTTCCAGTTTTTGCGTGGTAACCAATGCGTTAAGATTGAATTTAGTCCGTATATATGATGCGGGTAAAGATAAAAAAATAAAGGAAAGAGCGGGCCAAGTCCCGAAGGAGGAGAAAGACATGACGAGAACATTGCAGATTGAAGGAATGATGTGTGGACATTGTGAGGCAAGAGTAAAGAAATGCTTAGAGGAATTGGAACAGGTTGCCAAAGCAGTTGTCAGCCATGAGGAGGGGACCGCTGTAGTGACATTGTCGTCTGATATTGCAGATGATGTATTGAAAAAGGCAGTAGAGGAGCAGGATTATAAAGTATTGGATATACGTTAGATATTTAAAGAAGAATTCCGGCTGTAAGCAGAAAATGGTTTGCCGGGATTCTTTTTTTGTGTCATTAGACAAATACTATTTAAAGAAATTATTCGCTGCTATATTGAAAAATATTCTTAAAAGCAGTACCATATATGATAAATATAGGGGGGATGTAATATGTATTACGTTGGTGTATGCGATGATGGTATAAATATATGTTCCTTTTTTGAAGGAGTGATTAAGCGATATGGGCAGAGGAATAATCTGAGTTTGAATGTGGAAACGTGGAATTCCGGCGAAGCTCTTAAGGAGTTTCTTGTTTTAGGGAATCAGCTTGATATCCTGTTTTTGGATATAGAATTGTTTGAGTTAGGTGGGATTGAATTGGGCAAATATATCCGTAACCAGCTTGAAAATTATAATATGCAGATAATATATATTTCTGGAAAATCTGCTTATGCCTTAAGTCTGTTTCAGGTACAGCCGATGGATTTTCTTGTAAAACCCATTACGGACACACAGATAGATCAGGCATTGTCTCTTGCCATAAAACTGGTTGCTTCAAAGGATGGGCGTTTCAAATGCAGAATTGGAAAAGAATACTGCTATATACCATATAGGAATATTATGTACTTTGTAAGTGAAGGGAGAATGGTAAAGGTTGTATGCTTCGAAAATTATGGGGGGCAAGCTGCTGACAAAGATTTTGAATTTTATGGAAAATTAAAGAATATTAGAAGAAATTTATCGTTAGAGTTTTTACAGATTCATCAATCTTATATTGTAAATACGTCATTTGTGTTGAGATACAGGTATGAACAGGTGGAATTAACAGATGGAACCATAATACCAATCAGCAAAAGTTACCGAAAGCCTGTAAGGACAAAAATGTTATGTGAGGAATAGGGTATGATAGATAATATTGTATATTTGATTTGTAACTTATTGAGGGTTTATCTCATACATAGATTTATAAGGCTGTTTTTTGAAGATGTACATGTGAATAAGAAATTGGAAACAGGGGCATATGGGTTGTTTTTTGTGATAAACAGTGTGTTGTATTTGGGATTACATACAGCGTGGATAAATTTGATTTGTAATATTGCCGGAAGTATATTTTTACTAATGCTGTATACAAGAAGCTGGAAATATTTGCTGTTTGTTTCTACGTTATTGAATGTAGCAAGTGTTGGAAGTGATGTGTTGGCAACTAGCTATGTTTTGTCTACATATCAGGACGGAGATACTATCAATGCGCTTTCTTTTATAGTTGTAGACATGATTTTGTTTATTTGCGTGCAATTAATTAATAAATTCCTGTATGTTAATAATAAAAACGATACATTGCCAAGCATTTTATTAGTACTTGTACCAGGCAGCAGTATTGGAATTATTTATATGATGGTGTACATGCAACATCATCTTCCAATAGAAATTATAATGGTCAGCATGGGTATTCTTCTGATTAACTTTCTTGTGTTGTATTTATATAATATGCTGTTGGAATCTATGACACAGAAGTATGAGAATAAGATGCTTGACCAAAAGGTGCATACATATAAAACTCAACTAGAGGTTATTTTGGAAACTGAGCAGAGAGTTCGTCAGATGCAGCATGATATGAAACATCATTTGACGGAAATAAGATTGATGGCAGGAAAACATAACGATAAAGATATAGAGGATTACATCTGTAACATGGAATATTATATGAGTAGTTCTAAGGAATTTGTTTATTCTGATAATCAGGAGATTGACAGTCTGTTAAACTACATGTTAGGAAGGGCAAAGGAGGAACAGTTAAATATATCAGCTAAGGTGAAGATTCCCAAAAATATGGAACATTCATTTAATATCAATGTTATTTTAGGAAATTTACTTGATAATGCAATTGAGGCAGCGGCAAAAAGTGAAGAAAAGAATATTTCCGTATCAGTCATCATGAATAAAGGAATTTTAAGGATTAGAGTAGAGAATAGCTATAATGGAAAGGTCAATAGAAGTGCGGGGAGATTCATGACAACAAAATCTGATAAGGAAAAGCATGGCCTGGGTATTCAAAGCGTCCGTGAAATTGTTAAGCAGTATAATGGTGATATTGATTTTTATGTGGGGGATACATTTCGTGTTATTGTAATACTTTATATGTAATCATCATTGTTATGCTTCCGGAGGTCTGTTGTAGTATCTTCTGCAATAGTAAACTAAACGATGCACCATTTCCTGTGCCTCTTTGTCTAAGTAGGAAATATCTATATATTGAGTGTTGTCTTTTCCTAATATATAGTCTGTAGAGACATGAAAAAAATCAGCCAAGTCTAATATTTTGTCTATTGAAGGTGTGGAAGTGCCCATTTCCCATGCATTAACACTGGAACGTGTTACAGACAATTGTTTTGCAAGAGCGGTCTGAGTCAGGCCGCTTAATTCACGTAATTCTTTAATTCTATCTGCAGCTTTTATAATCATAATAATTCTCCTTTTGTCTAGTATAACCGAAAAAAAGCAAATGATAATTATCAATAACGATTATATTTAGCTGACAAAATTATTTAAAAAAGGGGGAAAAGGTCGAATTTTAACGAATTTATAGCCTAATTTTGACAAAAACCTACGCAAAAAGACATTTTGTGATAGAATAAAAAAAGTGGTAATTATTACTATATTAATAAAGGAAGGAGGGGCGAACAGATGCAGAAGAAATCAGTTACAAAGAGAATAAAGCAGCTGATTGCTACTGGCGCATTACACGCAGCCGCTAAAGGCGCTAATTCAGCATGTGGTTTTGTTGCGTATCAGCCTAAAGAATCTGATGCAGTAAAACGCATGCGTAAATTTTGAGAATCATAAAAAGCCTTACAGATGATCTTATATATAACCGGATAATATCTGAAGATGAGAGAGAAATTGTGCAGTATGGTCTGGAACATATGATAGGAACCCTGTCAGGTTTTCTGATTACACTTGGCATTGGATTTTGCTATGGCAGTCCCATTGAGGGACTGCTTTTGTGGCTGTTTGTATTTCCGTTGCGATGCAATGCAGGCGGTTATCATGCGGACACAAGAGGAAAATGTAAACTTATATCTATTTTTATGCTGTTTGTTGTGTTTAGTGGCATTTTTTGTCCGAATTGGCCGGACGTTGTACATATGGTGCTGTGTTTTGCCTGTGTCGCGACGATATGGTTTATTGCCCCGGTTGGAAGCCGCAATAAGCCTTTGGATGAGATGGAACATTTGGTTTACCGCAGACGGACCCGTTGTATACTTACGGCAGAGACCGTGCTTGCGTTATGTACATGGTTTTGTAATTGGACAAATATATTTTTGGCAGTAGAGATGGCATTGGCTGTTGTCGCAGTTTCCTTAGTGGCAGGAAAATGGAAGCTTGACAAACAGTGATATTTGGGAGAAAAAAATGGAACAGGGAATATTTAAAAATGTATTAGATAAAACTTTATCATCGTATGGTTTTAGGAAAGAGAAAGCGAACTATTGTAAGGAATGCAGTGATACAATTATAATTGTTGACTTACAAAGCTCCGGAGTTCAAGGTGGTTTTTATATTAATTATGGATTTTTTGTAACCAAGCTGCATTATGATATTGAAGAAGCAACTTTGTTAAGCTGTGATTTTGCCAGCAGATTTACCATGGAAGACAATTCCAGTGTATTTTTTCCGGATAAATTGTCAGTTGATGAATATAAAATAATTATAGAGGATAATATTGAAAAACATATCTCGCCGTTTTTATCGGAGGGCATAGAAAATTCTTTGGCGCTGTATCCGTGAGGAAATATAATGCTTAAATAATAATCCATACCGGCAGTATCAGAAATTTAAACAAGTAAATGAAAAAAGCAGGTTAGCGTCCTGCCAGATTATTTAATTGCATAAGATCTAAAGGAAAGGAAGAAAGCCCGGGCATATTGGAATGCAGTGCCGGGCTTAAGGTACATTATGGGGAGAAAAGTTATTAAAAGTAAGCATATGAACATTTTGAGAAGGGTTCTGGCAATGGTTCTTGTTATTGCAGTAACCATGACAGGTGTGCAGATGGACAATTTCGCACCCGTTGTGCAGGCGGCATCCTATACCACGCTGTATCTGGTGGATGACACGGACGGGCACTGGATTGGGAATGACAGTGCGGTACTTGAGCTGGTGGACAATACCTATGGGCATGACAGCTATATCATGACCAGGGTAAACGATACAACATGGAAAGCACGGGTGCCGGCAAGCACCTATAATGTTACATTTAACCGTTATGATTCGGAAAAGACGACACAGTGGAACTCCTGGAGCGCCGGAGGCAGGGACATACATAATGCATACCATGTACTGGGGCATGAGTACGGATACTGGGGTGAAAGCGGGTATTCAGAAGAAGGCTTCCATGCCGGTGATGTTGTTTATCTTGATTACTATGGGTTTATGGACTGGGAGATGCCGGAAACCCTTTTCTATATAAATTTTACAGAAGCATCAAAAGAGGATAACAGTGGAAAAGACATAACCTTAAGCAGTGCGGACAGGGGAAGGTATATGCCCATCCTGCTGACAGATGAGCCGGAGGATGCAGTATATAAATATACGGTTTCTGAGGATGAGGAGGGAGCCACGGAGCTTCGGTTCTGGCGCGGAAATGCAGATACATTATGGAACAGCTCGGTCACATTAAAATACACCGATTATAAAGCAGGAAACAACTGCGTAAAAGTCCAGGGATGGGATGATACAGGGTATGTATGCCCGTATGTGCCAAGAAGGCACTACACCCGGATTGATTCCTTTGACATCCGCACCGCAGGCCGTTTAAAGGTAAACAGGAAGATTACACTGGATCTGGACATCCAGGGTGAGGAAGAACTGCTGGATAAGGAAAAGACAGTAATCACTGTTGCCAAAAAGGACGGGAAGGGGCAGGAGGACTGTGTGGTTTATGATGATGAGGCTTCTTTGTGGAATCACCGGGAGCTGCTCATAAAGGAGGCGGGGAGCTATACAGTTACCGCCACGGTAACAGACGGGACGGAGGACTTTACGGCAGAGACGGTGATAAACATTGCGGATGATGCGGCGCCGGTGGCCGATTTCCTGTTTGATTCGGAAAGCAGGGTATATACGAGGAATAAAAAGGGCATTTCCGTGGTAAAACTGAAAGACCGTTCCGTGTCAGAGGAGGGGGATACCATAGAGGGCCGTGTCTGGAAGCTTTACCATGATGCTGACCAGGATGGAAATTATACGGAAGACGAGCTGGTTGAAACAGTAAAGGGCAATGAGACGGATGTGCAGTATTCCCTGCATACGGTGGGAAAGTACAAAGTAATATTAAGCGTAAGGGAGCATTTTAACGACACTATAGAAAAACTTATTGATGAAAATGCATATTTAAAGGGGGATACAGAGGGAAAAGAAGGGGAAAGCACCATATTTGAGATTACGAACCGGGCTCCGGAATCTTCCATGTCCTTAAAAAAGAGTGAAACAGCGGATATTATTTTTACGGTGGGGAGTGCGGACACGGGTATACTGAAACAGTATTCAGCGGCAACAGAAAAAGTACAGGAGTGCCTGAAGGAACAGGGAATCAACGCAAAGGTCAGCACAGTTTCCACATCCGCACTTACCGCACAGGACACCTTTGCATGGAAGGAGTGTGACCATTACAACTTTGTGGACAAATATCTCCCGACACTGGAAAAGCATATCATATATGATGGGCAAAATATTGTTATGAAGGGGTACTCACAGCAGGGAATGAAGGACTTTTTATATGTGGAGGACAATGACAGCGGAAGGAAAGTATTTGAATTTGACCTACAGAGAGACAATACAAACTGGCACAGCATGGAGGGCGGCGGCTTTCTTTTTAATACGCTGGTCTCGGAAGAGGAAAATTATATACAGGGCTACTGTATACTGGTTACGCAGTCAGGCCTTAAACTGGCGCAGATTAATAAAACTGACCTTGATGCATTTAGGAACGGAAAATACACAAGTGTATATCTGGCAGGGCGTCTGCTGCAGACTTTTTCCATGGGAAACCTGTATGAAGAGCACCATCTTAAAATGATTATAGATAAAAACGTGCTGACAGTATACGACGGGGATGTGCTGCTGATCGATGAATATGTTTTGCCGGATGACGGGTTAGAGGCATATGGATACGGTCCCATCATAAGCCATATCCCCCATGGCTGTTCACAGCAGTCGTATTTTACCTTTAAAAACATTGTGATGCAGTCAATCAGCGGGGAAAGCCTTTCTGATGTGGTAAGGGGGCATGACTGGACGCCGGGCACGAACCACTATGTCATAAACTTAAGCCAGAACTCCGTGCCGGAGCTTTCCGACATGGACAGGATGGCAGATGTAGCAGCGGCGCTGATAAGCAGTGATGCCGTATTCTATGGCATTGGGAATGAAGCAACAGCCAGCCAGTACAATGCGTTAACCAATGCCATGGACAAAAAAGGCAGCCTGTTTACCCTAAAAGGGGAAGAGTCTGTATCAGTGGAAGATGCAGTCAGCCGGATTACGGAACTTATTGCGGCAGATGTGAGGAGTAAGGATTATACAATAGGCTACACCATTGCAACAGATGAGGAAGTGGAATATTCTGATACATACAGTGATCCTGACGGGGACCCCTCCGGCAGCATGGAATGGACATATGTATATGACAAATCCGTGTTCGGGGAAGAAAGCGGGACGGAAACCCTTGTGCAGGATGCACCCATTACCATGTTTGCTAATCCGGGTGCTTATGAGATTAGCCTGCGTGTCAGTGATGATCCCACGGAGGGGAATGCTGCCCTTGGCTCTTATATCAGGTGGTCTGATACCGACCAGTACAAAAAGCTGATACTGTCACAGCACCGCCCATCTGCCACGGTAAAGGCAGAAGTAATGCAGGCAGAAAAGGATAAGAAAAAATGTCTTGTGAATGTTGCCTATGATGCATATGATGAAGACCACCCGTCTGATGCAAAAAGAGGAATAAGGAAAGATGAATATTATTATAAGGAAATCCATGACACGGAGTGGACAAAAGGAAAGATGCCGACATCCGTTCCATTTGGGACAACCTATCTGGTAAAATATATTGTGACGGACGTGGAGGGTACAGCCAGCCGGCCGGCGGTCTGCGTGGTAAAGAGTGCAGATGCGCGTACTTACGAGAAACCGGATGACAACACACCGCCCACAGTGACGCTCAATGTAAGCAAATTGGTAGCGGAACCGGGGGAGGAACTCTACATAGAGGCATCAGCTGCAGATGATTACGGGATAACACAGTTCCACATTTATGTAAACGGCGAGGAGACTGCCAACAGCTTTGGAAGATTTCCTTATACACCGGAAAAAGCCGGGGAGTATGAGGTGACGGTGGAAGCGGAGGATATCGGTGGAAATGTGGGAAAAGCATCCAAAACAGTCAGCGTGGTTGATAACAGTGATACCACACCTCCGGAGATTTCCATCACATCCCCGCAAAGCGGTACTATTGCAGGTGCAGTGGATATTATCGGGAGCATTACGGATAACAAACAGTTAAAATCCTATAAAGTCACACAGGTTAAATGCGCTGACGGGGAAGGAGAACAGGGTGAGCCTGTCCTTTTGGCAGAGGGTACGGAAAAAATAGAAAATGCAAAAATAGCTTCCATTGACACGGACACCATGGAAGAGGGCATCTATAAAATAGAAATCACGGCAGAGGATGCAGCAGGACTTGGCTGTTTATGTACAATTATGGTGACGGTGGAGAAAAAGCAGGGTGCTGACAGGATACCGCCCCAGGCAGCCATCAGTGACATCAGTATGGACAGTACCGGGGAAAACATTTTGATAACCGGAAGCGTGTCAGATGAGACGGCATTTGGAAGATATGAGCTTGCGGTGTATCCGGAAGGCAGGGAAGACAGTGCAGAGGTTATAGCTTCAGGAACATCCGAGGCAGATAATGACATTATTGGAACTATCCCTGCGGATAACCTCGTAGACGGGGAATACTGCCTGCTCCTTACGGCATGGGATGAAAGCGGCAACAGCTGCGTTGCCGCCGCCGGATTTACTTATGAAAAGGGAGAGGAAGAAATACAGCGTGAAACGGATACGGTTCCACCGGTAATCCTGGCACAGTTAGGGGCAGAGATTACAGAAGAGGGACTCCAGCTTAAGCTTGACGGCACCATTACGGATGATAATCTGAAGATTTATACCGTGGTAATGGGAAAAGCAGACGGGGATAACAGCATAACAGGAGAAATAAGCATTGCCGGAGGCACAGAGCCGGTGATGGATGGTGTGATTGCAGACTATATACATGAGAAGTACGAAGCAGGTAAATACATTGTACGGGTGAGGGCAGAAGACCAGGCAGGAAACATGCGCCAGGTGGAATACGCCGTTACGGTCACTTCCCAGGGCACTGTTTTAGAAGGATATGAAGGCGAGCAGGAAGGTGAAGAAGGGGAAGCAGCATCTTTCCTCAATCTGGTATTGTCAAAAAATATGGCAGATGTCGGGGAGAGCATACAGGCATACATCACCTATCCGGCATCCGCAGCGGATGTAAAACTTAAAGCAGGCGGTAAGGATGTGGCAGTCCACGGAAGGACGGCAGATATTACAGGAAGCGAAGCGGGAGAAATGGAGGTTGTGCTTTCTGCCGTTATCGGCGGGGAAGAAAAAAGCGTTTCTGCCACAGTAAGGTTCACGGACGGAACGGACAAAACATGGCCGAAAGCATCCATTCTTTCACCGGAGATTGACAGCACCATAAAAGTAAAGACGGACATTACCGGTACTGCATGGGATGAGCAGGGCATGGCTTATTATACGCTGGAATACCGGATGGAAGGTGCGTCAGGCTATACGGAGCTTGCCCGGGGTACAGAGGCGGTGGAGAAGGGAGTGCTTGGCACACTGGACACCAGCCTTCTGGAAAACGGAAGGTATATTCTCCGGCTGACTGCAGTGGACAACGGTGGAAACTGCACCCGTGTGGAGCAGGGAATAAATGTTGAGGGAAATCTGAAAGTCGGAAACATGTCCATCGGCTTTACTGATATCAGTTCAAACGTATCCGGAGTACCCCTGACGGTGGCGAGGTACTATGACAGCCGCAACAAGGAATGCGGCGATTTCGGAACCGGGTGGAGGCTCGGGCTGCAGAGTGTCAGCATTAAGGAGGCATCGGATATCACGGAAGGCTATGAAATGGTGCAGGCAGGGAGCCTGTTTTCCACCAGCTACCAGATTGTCCAGAACGCATGCCATGACGTCACAGTCATGTACGGGGACGGCACCAGCGACCGGTTTGAGCTTAAGGTATCGCCTGAGCGCAGGGGACTTGTGCCAATCTATGAGGTGGAGGTAGGATTTGTATGCCGCACAAACCAGAAGGTGAAGCTGCAGCTTGACGGAAACAGTAAAGCCATGCTTTACGGGGACAGCCTGTTATTTGAAGCAGATGAAATGCAGGGAAGCCGTTCTTATATCCTTACAAGGGAGGACGGAACAAAGCTTTACCTGGATGAAGGCCATGGACTCATGAAGATGGAGGATACAAACGGCAATACCGTTAAGATATCGAAAAACGGGTTTACACGTTCAGACGGAAAAGGTATTTCATTTACAAGGGATGAAAAGGGAAGGATTGTAAAAGCAGAGGAGACGCGGGATGTGGTAATTCGCTCTGTTTCCTACGCCTATGACAGCCGGGATGACCTTATCGCCGTGACGGATGAAGCGGGCAGGACAGTCAGCTTTACCTATGATGATGACCATAACCTTATGGATATCATTGACCCGTCAGGCATAGCCGTGGCAAGGAATGAATATGATGATGACGGAAGGCTTGTTGCCACTATTGATGCGGAGGGAAACCGCATAGAGTATGAGCATGATGTGGATGGAAGGCAGGAGGTCGTAACAGACCGCCTGGGGAATAAAACGCTGTACATATATGATGACAGCGGCAATATCTTAAGCACCACGGATGCCAATGGAAAAACAACAAAAAGCACTTATGACAGCTTCGCCAACGTGCTGACAAAGGTGGATGCGAAGGGAAATGTGACCGGATATCGGTATGACGGCAGCGGAAACCTTTTAACCGTAACAGATGCGAAGGGAAATGAGTTAAAGAACACCTATAACAGCTCCAATCTGGTGACTTCCATGAAAACTCTGGATGACACGGAGATTTTAATAGATTATGATAAAAAGAACCGCATTTCATCCACAACTGACGCAGAGGGAAATGAAACCAGCTACCAGTATGACGGGAAGGGTAACGTGACCGGAATAGCAGATGAGCTTGGCACGGTCATGACTGCGAAATATGATGGTGACGGAAATGTCATTGAGTCAGTGGACAGTGCGGGCAATAAGGTTACTTACACTTATGATGACAGCGGCAGTAAGACCTCACAGACCACTTATGCGGTAACGGAGCAGGGAACGAAAGAACGCACGACAAGGTATGTCTATAATGACGCAAGGGAACTTATCCAGACCATAGACCCCGAGGGGAACAGCACTTCCGTGGAACGCAATAGCAATGGGCAGATGACCGCCGCAGTGGATGCAAAAGGAAGACGCACGGAGTATGGCTATGACGCATCCGGGAACATAACGGAAATCCGTTATTCAGACGGCACCAGCGAGCATTATGAATATGATGCGGAAGGGCGTAACACAAAGACCACCGGGCGTACCGGGCTTGTCATAAGCTGTAAGTATGACAAGGTGGGGAACCTTGTTAAGCAGACTGACGCAAGGGGAAACAGCACCTCTTATGCCTATGATGACAACTACAATCTGGTTTCCGTTACGGATGCCACAGGGGCTGTTACAAAATATACATATGACGAATTAAACCGCAACACCTCCATTACAGATGATGAGGGAAATGTGACAGCATTTGCCTACAATGACCTGTCCCTGCTTACTTCCACAACGGATGCAAAAGGTAATGTGACCTCATATGAATACGATAAAACCGGAAACCGAACAAAGACCATTTATCCTGACGGCACATATGTAGAAACAGGGTATGATGAGAGGGGCAGGAGCATCTGGCAGAAGGATATGGCAGGCAGGAGGACGGAATATACCTATGACGGCAGCGACCGGCTGATTTCCGTGGAACAGCCAGGCGGCGCAGTGACAGAGTACGGTTATGACCAGACCGGAAACCTGACATGCATTAAGGATGCAAAGGGCAGTACCACTGCCTATGCCTATGATGCAGAAGGCAGAAGAATAAAGACAACCCTTGCGGACGGAAGGGTAAGCACAAGTGAATATGACAGCTGTGGCATGCTCATATCCACCACGGATTACAACAAGGTTAAGACTACATATACATATGACAGTGAAGACAGGTTAAGCAGCACCACGACTGGAACGGAGACAACCTCCTATGCTTATGATGATTACGGCAGGCTGATACAGGTATCTGACCCGGACAGCACAGTCATGTATAGTTATAACAGTTACGGTGAACTGGAAGGGAAGCAGTATGACAACGGGGATTCCTTGTCATATGCCTATGACAGTTACGGCAGGCTTAACGGGGTTACCGCCGGCACAAAAAAAGGTGAAGTAAATAAGACCACATATGAATATGACAGGATGAACCGCTTAACCCGTGTCGTTGGCAGAAACGGGGAGGCAACGGTATACACCTATGA
>JAIDHZ010000055.1 GCA_029052995.1 Lachnospiraceae bacterium
GTATTGAAAAAAAGGCTGATTACTTACCGGTTTAATGATGGGGACAATATGCAGTCAAAGAAATCTGAGGCACCAATTGAGTTTTTTAAAGCATTTAAGGCATTAAAGGAAGCTTTGATTGAACGTGGCATATTTGAAAAAGTGGAGAGAAGCTATGTTAATATGGTGCTTTCAGAATCATTGTTTAATTTGAAAACTGCCGGTTCAGATGAGGCAAGGCATATAGTGTATGATACACTGGTTAATGAAGCATTTCCATTTTTTGAATTAGAGAAGTATGAAGCATCCTATTTTTATAATGCTAAAGAATACCAGCAGTATATAGATATTATTAATGGGCAATGCAATATATAAATTTTATATTTAGACTGTTAAATATTTATATATTTGAAAAGTTTATGTAATAAATTCATAAGCTTTTCGTTTTTTGGATAAAAAGGTTACTATTGAATAAACTTTCATGAAATGTTATACTACATTAGGATAATGATTCGGATATTTTAAGAATCCGGATATACGAATATGAAAAAATAAGGATGAAGAGGATATATGAAAACCTACATTATTTTGGGACTGTTAATAATATTTTTTATTTACATGCTCATTTGGACAATTAAGTTAAGTGCACATTCCAAGAGACAAAAGAAGGTAAAGCGCATACGAGAGCTTAGGGCTAAGGGGGCCGAGATTAAAAAAAGAACAATTGACTGTACAAAGGATTACTGGTACAACCTCCGTGAGATTGAGGACTGCAAAGAGGGAGAAGATTTTGAGAAATATTACCATTATTTTGTCGGTGTTGATCAGGGGGTAGAAGAATTGCTGCTTGAGATGTATGATTGTGGTATTGTCCGAACTGATGAGCTTGAAGAGATTGCATACGGCAGGAATAATACAAGGAATACTGATTTATCTTTCTTAGAGGAATTCGAACGTGAAATGATAACAGAAGATGATACAGTGACAGATAATTCTGGATTTATTCAGGTTGGAGGTATTATGGGTGACTTGTTTGAAGAACGGGATGACCTTGTTACGGCCTCTAAGAAGCTGGACGAAAATGATCCGGGTATTACGGATATTCATGGAACGCTTTCCGATGGTGTGGTGAATGTTATTGAGGCTGCCGAAGCGGAGAAAAAAGCAAAAGAAGAACAGTTTGAACCAATTATTAAGAACCCCCCAAAATCATTAGAGGAACTTCGCAAGGTAAGGGAGAGGACATCTAATGCAGAAGTTCGGAATAAAATTTACGAAAAGTGGGTAAGCTATGTATTTGAGTTATATGAAATGGTCAATATTAATGCCAATGAGGATACAAAGCATAAGATTAGAAAGGTATTAATGGATTACGGCTACAATGATATAGATGTGTTATTGGAGAGCCCGGAATAACTAAGAGGGAAAATGTATAAAATAGTAGAGGTGTGAGCCACACCTCTTTTTCTTTGATAAAAATGAAGGGACTGAAAAAATGGATTTTTATATACCGACATTATTGGATATTGATTTGATAAAATCTGCCATGCGGGGAAATGAAAAATTGACCTGTGAGATGTCGCCTGCAAATATTATTCTTTGGGCAAGGTATTATCGCACACAGATTGCATTTTGGAACGGAGAGATTGTTTTTCGCTCTGAGTGGGATAATGGTAAAGTTTCCTATAGCTGTAATATTTTAAATGCTAAAAAACCAAGAGAGTTATTTGACAGACTGATTGCTTTTGCAAAAGAAGAAGGACATACATTTTGTATGCACTGTATGGTGGCACAGGAGATGGATATGATTGATAGCTGGTATCCGGGATGTTATCAGATTTGCTATAACCGGGATATCAGCGATTATATTTATCTGAGGGAAAAACTGGCATCCCTTTCGGGGAAAAAGCTGCATGGCAAGCGTAATCACATACACCGTTTTGAAGAGCAAAACCCGGATTGGCGTTACGAGACAATCACGGAAGAAAATACTGCTGAATGCGAGAGGATGGCAATGCAGTGGTGCATGAAAAACTGTATGGGAGAAATGGAAAATATTGAGTATGAGAAAATAGATGAGTCTAAGCTGGTTGTATACGCATTGCGAAACAGGGAAATATTTGGCATGACCGGCGGTGCCTTGCGAGTGGCGGGAAATATTGTGGCCATTACTCTTGGGGAACCGCTGACAGAGGATACCTTTGTGGTGCATTTTGAAAAGGCATTTTCTGAAATCCAGGGGGCATACCCTATGATTAACCGGGAATTTGTGAGGAATGAGCTGTCAGGTTATGTATACGTGAACAGGGAAGAGGATATGGGGCTTCCCGGCTTACGAAAGGCAAAGCTTTCGTATCGTCCGGATATCCTTTTGGAAAAAGGAGTCATAACAGCCTGTTGATGTCAGGCTTCCTCCTGCTCCTGAATGTTTCGTACTCCGGAATGGGATGTCAGGCTTAACACTACTATATTAGCAATGAGTAAAATCACCGTAAGCAAAAATCCTACAAATGCAATGGAGATTTTTGTGTTGCAAAACAGGAAGAAGCCTCCGACACATACAACAAGGACAAAGCCGATGGATATTGCCATGGCAAAAAAGGTATTATAATTCTCTCGTAAAGAACTCATTTCATCATCCCAAATCAGCTTTGGCTGAATTGAGTCAATGTAAACCCCCATATAGGAGATGAAAAAAACCGCAAGCAGGCTTAAAAAGATATAAAACAGTATATGTAAAAGCGGTATTTTTAATAGTATACAAACCGGCAGAAAAAAGACCATTATGCCTGTAAAGGGAAAGATGATGCCAACAAAAGCCTTTACATGCCACTGGGTAAAATAGTCAACCGGAATATATTTCATAAAGGAAAAATGTTTGCCCTCACGTGAAATAGCATTAGAACTTAAACTGTTGATTGCCGCCATCACGACAGACAATCCGACAATACCCAAATGGAAAAACAGTAAAATACGGAGGTCCCTATGGGCATAATAATGTGTCAGTCTTGCGACAGAAACCTTATAGCCGGAAATTTTAATCATGGCATAGGCAAAAATCGGCCATAAAAAGTTAATGGCAATACAATTTGTAAAATATACCGGTGTTCTGACTAATAGACGGACTTCCTTTAAAAGGTAAGAAACAAATGGCTTTCTTTGGATAGACTTTGCAAGAAGCTTGTCCAAATCCTGTCTGCCTGCCTTAGAGTCAGAGGAGGTAAGACCAATCACACCTTTAAAATACAATTTTTCTGATAAAAACAGCATGATGGCAATGACCAGGGCATTAACGGCAATATATCCGATTAAAGCAGTGATGCTGCCTTCATGAAAGGTCTTTACAAACAAAGGTACATTAGGGAAAATGTAATTCATGACATTAAAAAATGTCTGGTCACCGGAGGCTAAGGTTGCCACATAGGAATCGATGTCCATATTCTGTAAAAAGCCGATGGAGCCAACAAGGACAACAACCATTATAAACATCAGCCCAACGGATATTTTCTGAATGACATCCTTACTTTTGATGAGCTTTGTAAATGCCATCAACAGCATGCTCAAAACCCCGCAGTAAGCAAGGGGTATGACAGGCAAAGTGATAATGCCGATAATTGACATCAGCCAGCTTGCCAGACTGATTTTCGCACCGGTTCCAAAGCCGATGATGCAGGACAGAACCAAAAAAAACTGCATCATGTTTTCGTTGATAAATGCAGCAGTGAATTTGGAAGCGATAATCTGGTATGCCTTAAGTGGCCAGGGTAATAAAAATTCAATGTCGTTGGAAAAATAAAATTCATTAAATATAACATTTATGCCAAAAACAAGGGTAAACAGGCAGATAACATGAAACATGAGCTGTATGCCTAATGCCTCACACCCGATAGGAAGCAGTGTATTTGTCATCAGATTGACCAATACGCCAACACCAACGGATACCGGCAGTAAAATGCCAAATACCGCAAACAGGGATAGAATTGCAATCATTACCTTGCGGCGTTTATCCTGGGGCCGGCTCATGCCGATGGCGGCAATAAATGTTTTGGTTAAGGTTAAATAACTATTCATGGGCAGTCATCTCCAAAAAGATTTTTTCTAAATCCATATCAGGATATTTGGCGGTCAGCTCATCCAAAGTTCCGTAGAACAAGGTTTGACCGTGGTTAATAATAATTACCTTGTCGCAAAGCTTTTCCGCAACTTCTAAAACATGGGTAGAGAAAAGGACAGAATTACCCGCATCTGCATGTTCCCGCATCATATTTTTCAAAGTGTAGGCTGATTTGGGGTCAAGACCTGTTAAGGGTTCATCTAAAATCCAAACCGCCGGGTCGTGCACTAAAGCAGCAGCAACCATCATTTTTTGGCGCATACCGTGGGAATAGCTTTGCATGGGTTTATCCAGTACTTCAGAAAGGTCAAAACGCATTGCAAAGGTCTTGATTCGTTCCCGCCGTACTTCGGTGGGAACTTTATAGATATCAGAAATCAGATTCATAAATTCAATGCCCTTTAACCGGAGAAACATATCCGGGCTGTCGGCGATATATCCGATAGCCTGTTTTGCTTTTAGGGCATCATGCTGCATATCATAATCGTTGATTAAAATGGTTCCGGTATCCGGCTTCAGGATGCCTGTCATCATCTTAAGAGTGGTCGTTTTCCCTGCGCCGTTAGGTCCTATAAATCCGACAATTTCCCCGTTATTTACAGTTAAAGTAAGATCGTCTACTGCACGGACTGTGCCATTATAGGTTTTCGTAACATTTTTAATTTGAATCATTTAAAAATCCTCTCTTTACTAAACCAAGCTGTTTTCAGGAACAGCCGTTATGGTATAAAAATTGTCAGCATTTGTAGCGTCCTTGGAAGCCACTGCATAAATTGTTCCTGCATCGTCTGCAGATTGTCCCAGGTAGCCTAAAATTTTCTTTACATAATTTTGGGTTTCTTTAAAGGGAGGAATACCGCCATACTTTTCTACATTACCTGAGCCGGCATTGTAAGCTGCCAAAGTAAGGGAGGTGTTCCCGTTATATTTTTGCAGCAGCTGCGATAAAAGCTTTGCGCCACCCATAATGTTTTCATGGGCATTATAGGCATCTTTTACACCTAAGGTTTTTGCCGTAGACGGCATAAGCTGCATAACACCCATTGCACCTGCAGAGGAAGTGCAGTTCGGGTTAAAGTCAGATTCTGCTTTTGCTACAGCTTTTAATAAATTTTCGGATATACCATATGCCCTTGAAGCCTCTTGAAAAATGGACTCCATATCTGCAGGACAGTTGATGGTTTTTCCTGTATCATTTCCCTGTGATATGGAAGATTCCGGGACAGCATAAATTGTCGTGACGCTGTCGAATACGCTGTCAAAATTGCTGCTATTGTCAGAAGCTTTTGGTGTTGCAGAATATGTATAAGTTTTTACCTGATCTAAATCTGTAATTTTCATTTGTTTCTGGTTCCTTTCCGGTCAAACTGACCATATCTTTATATATTATAATACAAATAGAAAAAAAAGAAAAGTATAAGAAAAAGATTATTATTGTGGTAAGATTATGTTTATAAATATCGAAGGACAGGAGAAAGAAATATGTATTTAGAAAATTCAAATCCATATAGTATCTCAAAACAGCATAGCAGGGATAAACTGCATATTCTTGAGCGGGTGAGCTGTCTGTTTGACAGGGGAAGTTTTACAGAGTATTATCCGGATAATGGGGAGAAGAATTCAGGATATGATGGGGTGATTACCGGTTATGGCATGATTTTGGGGAAGAAAGTTTATTTTTATGGACAGGATTTTACCTGTATGGGAGGAACCTTTGGCTATCATCACAGCAGACAGATTATTGCCATATTAAAAGAAGCAGTTGCCGACAAAAAGCCTATTGTTGGAATCTATGACGGAGGAGGTGCCAGAATTCAGGAAGGTGCGGCTTCAGTGGCAGGGTGCGGTGAGTTGTTTCATATGAATGCCCTGGCATCAGGATGCATACCGCAGATTGCGATTATTGCCGGCACATGTGCGGGAGGTGCAGTGTATTCTCCCGGATTAATGGATTTTGTCTTTACAATTGATAAAATCAGCAATATGTTTGTGACCGGAGCAAAAGTTATAAATGAGGTACAGGGGACAGATTATCTGATTGAGGAATTAGGCGGAGCCGGGATACACAGCAAAACCAGTGGTGTTGCACATTTCAGAATTCAGGATGAACGAAGCTGCTACGGGAAAGTAAGAAAATTGATTGATATACTGCCGCCATGTTACAGCACATCAAGACTTTTCAGGACGGCAGCTTACCATGAAAAGGATATTAGTGGTATTCTTGCATATCTGCCGGAGGATTCTCAGGAACCCTTTGATGTAAAGTCTGTTATCGATATATTGTTAGATGATGAAAGCTTCATTGAAGTGCAGGAAGAATTTGCACCTAATATAGTGGTTGGATTTGGGAAGCTTGGGGGAATCACGGTTGGTGTTGTTGCCAATCAGTCTCTTTGTAAAAATGGTTCCATTGATTGTGACGGGGCAGATAAAGCTGCAAGATTTGTTCAGTATTGTGACTGCTATAATATACCGATTATAACGTTGGTAGATTCTACCGGCTTTGTAATGGAGGCAGAGCAGGAATACAAGGGTTTAATCCGGCATGGGGCTAAAATGGTACACGCTTATGCAGAAGCTTCTACAATTCGTTTAACAGTAATTCTGCGTAAAGCATATGGTGGTCCGTTTATTTTCATGGGATGTAAGCAGTTAGGTGCAGATAAACATTATGTCTGGCCGGGTGCAGAGGTTGCCGTGATGAAGGCAGAGGGTGCGGTGGCAGTCATATGTCATGGGAAATTGTCTGAGCTTGAGGGAGTGGAAAAAGAGGATTACATAAAAGTACAGTTAGAGGAATACAGGAAGAATTATATGAATAGTAAGGTTGTATTGGATAGAGGCTTTGTGGATGAGGAGATTCGGCCGGAAGATACAAGGGAGCTGTTGTATCGGGATTTGATTCGTTTGAAGGATAAACCTGTTACAGAAAATGTACATAAGAAACGAAGCAATATGCCGGTGTAGATGCGTTTTTTGCGGGGAAAAGCGTTGACAAGAAAAAATCACTATGTTATAGTGGGTGTCAACAAGAGCAGTGGATAGAATTGTTAAATACTAGGGATTCTAATTATACTGTAATCAAGAAACAAAAGCGATGACAAAGAGAAGTAGCATTGATTATCGTTTCCAGTGAGCAGAGGATAGTGGGAACTCTGCAGAGTGAATCAGTGTGAATAACACTTTCGAGCTGCAATCTGAACATGTGTAAAGTAGATGTAATGAATACCGCAAGCTTAAGGCTTTGGGATTGTCAATGTTTTTAAATGCTTTATCATCAGTAGGTGCGCCGTAGGTTGCGCGTAAGACAGCAGGGTTTCATATAATGGAACCGGAGAGAGACTGCGTGGCAGTAATTCAGGTGGTACCGCGGACATAATGACTGTTCGTCCTGAACGGATAACGTTTGGGATGGGCAGTTTTTTTATGTGTGGCTGCGGAAGCCCGAAGAGCGTAGAAGTCATGATGATTACACGGGACAGTCAGAAAGGCAGCAATTGGATGCCTGATAAAGGTGATCGTATTATTAAAGAAAAGGAGAATATGTGATGAACACAGAAAACCAATATCGTAACCGGACATTAGACCAGATTAGTGAAAAGGATGTGGGTGCAGACTTAAGGGTGGCGGGCTGGATTGAAAATATCCGAGACCACGGTGGTGTATCCTTTATTGACCTTCGTGATATGTATGGAGTACTGCAGGTTGTAATGCGTGATACAACATTATTAGAGGGTCTGAATAAAGAGGATTGTATTTCTATTGAAGGAGTTATGGAACACCGCGATGAGGAAACCTATAACCCAAAGATTCCTACAGGTACTGTAGAGCTTGAAGCACATAAGGTAGAACTGTTAGGAAAGGTATATAAACAGCTTCCATTTGAGGTAATGACATCAAAGGAAACCAGGGAAGAGGTCAGGCTAAAATATCGTTATCTTGATATGCGGAATTCCAAAGTGAGGGATACAATGATTTTCCGCTCTAAGGTAATCAGCTTTTTACGTGAGAAAATGACTGGTCTTGGATTTTTAGAGATGCAGACACCGATTCTTTGTGCATCTTCACCGGAGGGAGCAAGGGATTATATTGTACCTTCACGTAAATTTAAGGGGAAATTTTATGCACTGCCACAGGCACCTCAGCAGTATAAGCAGCTGTTGATGGTGTCAGGGATTGACAAATATTTTCAAATTGCACCCTGCTTCCGGGACGAGGACGCAAGGGCAGACCGCTCACCCGGGGAGTTTTACCAGCTTGATTTTGAAATGAGCTTTGCCACTCAGGAAGATGTATTTGCGGTAGGTGAGGAAGTGCTATATGAAACCTTTGCAAAATTTGCACCGGAGGGGGCAAAGATTACTGAGACACCGTTTCCGATTATCAGCTATAAGCAGGCGATGTTAGAGTTTGGTACAGACAAGCCGGATTTACGTAATCCTCTCCGTATTATTGATGTGACAGAGTTTTTCCAGAGATGTACATTTGCACCCTTCCATGGAAAAACTGTCCGTGCCATTAATGTACATGCCAAGCTTTCAAAGGGACAGCATGAGAAGCTTTTAAAATATGCGCAGAGTATCGGCATGGGAGGACTTGGATATCTTGAGGTGTTAGAGGATATGAGCTATAAGGGGCCGATTGACAAGTTTATACCTGATGATATGAAGGCGGAGATTCGTGATATGGCAGGCTTACAGGCATTGGATACCATTTTCTTTATTGCGGATACGGAAGTAAATGCGGCAAATTATGCAGGGCAGCTTCGCACAGAGATAGCAAACCGTTTGGATTTGTTGGAAGAAAACGCATACCGCTTCTGCTATATTAATGATTTTCCTATGTATGAATATGACAAGGATGCAAAGCAGATGATTTTTACCCATAACCCATTTTCCATGCCCCAGGGAGGTTTGAAGGCATTAAATGAGAAAGAGCCCACGGAAATTCTTGCCTATCAGTATGACATTGTATGTAATGGTGTGGAGTTGTCTTCCGGTGCGGTTCGTAATCATAATTTGGAAATTATGGAAAAGGCATTTGAGATTGCAGGCTATACTAAGGAAGACCTGCAGGAGAAATTTGGAGCACTTTACAATGCGTTTCAGTATGGCGCACCACCACATGCAGGAATGGCGCCGGGAGTTGACAGGATGATTATGCTGCTTTGCAATGAAGATAATATCCGTGAAGTTATTCCGTTCCCGATGAATGGCAATGCACAGGATTTGATGTGTGGCGCACCTTCCGAGGTGACAGAGCAGCAGCTTAGGGAAGTGCATATTAAGGTGAGAGCGTAAAAACTCATCTTAAATGCATGACAGGAAAAAAATAATACTCCCGGATAAAGAGAGAAGTAATGGCTTTATACGGGGGTTAAGAGTGATAACTAAATAACCATATAACAAAATATATAAAGGTGTAAAGTTTATGAATTATCAAAGACTTTACACTTTTTACGTAATTTGTAGTTTGCATAAACACATAATAGTTTGCGTAATTCCATGAGAACTACACAGTTGGAAAATTAGTTCGTAGTTTACATAACATGAAAGCAGGCGACAATATAAGTTTACATAAAATAGGAGTGAGAAAGTAATGAAAGAAAAAACAATTGATATTTTTGAAAATGCGCCGGTGCCGAAAGCAGTCATAAGCAATATTATACCATCTATTGTCAGTATGATTATGGTACTGCTTTATAACCTGGCGGATACCTTTTTTATCGGACAGACGAAAAATGCATATATGGTGGCGGCAGTATCCATTGCAACACCGGTATTTCTGCTATTTATGGCGGTGGGAATGCTGTTTGGAATCGGTGGCACATCTTTAATTTCCAGAATGCTGGGAGAGGGACAGGGGAAGAGGGCAAAGCAGGTATCCTCATTTTGCTTTTGGACAGGCACGGTAATCGGTGTGTCCGCCATGGTATTGATATGGATATTTGTAAGACCAATCTGTCGGGCAGTTGGTGCCAGTGACGATACCATTGGATTCGCCAGCCAGTATCTAAACATTGTGGCGGTAGGGATTCCCTTTTTGATTATCTCCAATGCCTTCAGTAACATTATCCGTGCCGAGGGACGGGCAAAAACAGCTATGAGCGGTATGATTATCGGTAACCTCATTAATATCATATTAGATCCGGTAATGATTTTGGGATTTGGCTGGAATGTTGCCGGTGCTGCAGTTGCCACAGTGCTTGGCAATATATTTTCCGCAGTGTTTTATCTGATTCATCTGTTGTCAAAACGCTCCATGCTTTCCATTAATCCGAAAGATTACCGTGTGAAAAACAGGGTTGCAACGGGAGTGTTTGCCATTGGAATACCGGCATCCCTTAACAGCGTACTGATGAGTACCTCTAACATTTTAATCAATAATGTCATGACGGGATTCGGAGATATGGCAGTGGCAGGACTTGGAGTTGCCATGAAGGTAAATATGATTGCCGTGATGCTGTTAATCGGTCTTGGAACAGGTATTCAGCCATTGCTTGGCTACTGCTTCGGGGCAAGAAATAAGGGGCGGTATATGGCGGTGTTGAAATTTTCTTTATGTCTGGCATTTGGGATGAGTCTTGTGATGACGGTAATCTGTTATTGCGGAGCCGGTCCCCTTGTAACAGCATTTTTGGATAATGCAGATGCCTTTGAGTACGGAATGTCCTTCTCAAGAATCTATATATTGTCAGGTCCGGTGCTAGGTATTTTATTTGTCATGATTAATGCCATACAGTCAACCGGAGCGGCAATGCCTTCACTGTTACTTTCCATTAGCCGTCAGGGGCTTTTGTGGATGCCGCTTTTGTTCATTTTCAGTCATATATTTGACTCTGCCAGGATGATTGCACTGACACAGCCGGTGACGGACTATTTGGCGACAACGCTTTCTGTTATATTGTTCATTGTGACATATAAGAAGTATTTCAAGGAGTTTGACTATGTTTCGGGGCAGACAGATTAGGAAACCATTATTAGGAAATCAGAAGGAGAAATCAGAAGGAGAAAACAGATGAAATCAGCAACAGATTTAAGAAATTTATTAAGACAGATTGACCACAAGAGTTATCCCGCTTATAAAGATACAAGGGGGAAATACCAGTTTGACAAATACATTTTATCCATTGACCATGTGCAGGGAGACCCCTTTGCGGCGCCATCCAGGGTGAGCCTGATTGTACCGGGCAATTTTAATGGATTTGACCGGTATTTTTATGAAACGGAAGTAAAACGGATTGCCTTTGAGGATTTGCTGCTTCGCAAAATGGCGGCGAAAATCCGGGATTTTTCTTTTCAGGCAAAGGGCTCCGGTAAGAGCGGGCTGCTTTCCATTAGTACGCCGAAACAGGAGGTGTTAAACAGAAGTGCCTGCGTCATTAATCCGGAAAACGGAGAACTGACGGTTAAAATGGAGATTGGCTTTCCTGCAAACGGAAGAACCATCAATGCAAGAGAGTTAGAAAAAATTTTATTTGATTTTTTGCCGGTCTGTGTAAAACAGACGTTGTTTCAGGCTTCATATAACAGGGCAGAGTTAGAACGGAAGGTGCATTTGGCAGAGGATCAGCAATACATCAGGGAGCAGTTAAAGGCTCAGGGTCTGGCAGCTTTTGTGGCAAATGGAAGCATTCTGCCCAGAAAGAGCGGTGTATCTGCAATTCCGATGAAGGAGGCAGTGGCATTTATATCTCCTGAATCCATGGAAGTGATAATGGAACTGCCCCATAAGGGGGCTATAAAGGGTATGGGTATCAAAAAGGGCATTACCCTGATTGTGGGTGGCGGATACCACGGCAAATCAACATTGTTAAAGGCATTAGAGCTTGGCGTTTACAACCATGTTGAAGGGGACGGCAGGGAATATGTGATTACCGATGACAGTGCTGTAAAGCTTCGGGCAGAGGACGGCAGAAGCATTCAGAAGGCAGATATTTCCATGTTTATCCGGAATCTGCCAAATGGAAGGGATACAGAACAGTTTTACACCGAGGATGCCAGCGGCAGTACCTCCCAGGCAGCCAATACCGTGGAGGCAATTGAGGCAGGTTCTAAGGTATTTCTGATTGATGAGGACACCTCTGCCACCAACTTTATGATTCGGGATGAGTTGATGCAGCGTGTGGTACACCGTGATGTGGAACCTATTATCCCGTTTATTGACCGGGTGCAGGAGTTATACGACAATCAGGGAATTTCCACAATATTGGTGGCAGGAAGCTCAGGCTCCTATTTTCATAAGGCGGGCTGCATTTTGCAGATGAACCGTTACCGGCCTTTTGAGATAACAGCACTTGCCAAAAAGGAGGCAGAAAACTTCCCACTGGTCATGGAGCATTTGGAGCAGGCAGGCGCTCCTTCTTTTGACAGGAAAGTACGGCGGGACATGGCTTTTTTGAAAAATGACCGTATTAAGACAAAGAGCATGAGTGTGGAGAGCATTTCCATCAACAAAGAAGTGATAGATTTGCGCCTTGTGGAGCAGCTTGTGGATAATGAACAGCTTGTGGCGATTGCACAGATTGCGGTATATATGAAACGGCATATGTTTGATGACAGGAAGACATTAGGTGAGGCAGTGGAGCTTTTGTATGCCCAAATCGAGAAAAAGGGCTTTTTTGCATTTTGCGAGGGCGGCGTGCCTGGTAATATGGCAATCCCGCGAAAGCAGGAAATCTATGCGGCACTAAACCGATGCAGGGGGCTTTTGAAGGTGGAGTAAGGAAGCATACAGCAACAAAGGCATAAACACTTTTTCTTGCCATTTTATGGAAAATATGAGATACTAATAATAGTTATATTATTGCAAACAGAATCAATAGTTTTTCCGGTTAAAAAAACAGAGAAATGAGAGGTGGCAGGAATGAAAAAAAAATATGTTGCTGGTTTTTTATTTGTGATTCTTTTAGGGACAACGATAATAGGCTGTGGTAATAGAGACAAGTCGGCAGAGACAACCGGTAAAGAAGCAGCAGCGGAGAAGTCTCCTGAAGATGATGGGGTGATTGAGCTTAGAGTCTGGTCGGAATCTATGAATAATGACCTGGTTAATAAGATGATTGACAGTTTTAAAGAAGAGTATAAGGATGAAGCGGAGTTTGAAATTATAATTGAGGAACCTCAGGGTGTTGCGGCAACAAAGGATGCTGTGCTTGCTGATGTTCATAATGCTGCTGATGTTTTTTCGTTTGCGGACGACCAGCTGTCTGACATGGCGGCAGCGGGAGTACTTGAACCGGTACCAAATGCAGATGAGGTGCGGGATGCAAACCTTGAGGGCGCAGTAAATGCGGCTTCCATCAACGGAATTTTATATGCGTATCCGACGACGGCAGACAACGGATATTTTCTTTACTATAACAAAGATTATTTATCGGAAGAGGATGTTAAGACTTTGGACGGCATTTTGAATGTCGCTGAAAGGGAAGAAAAGAAAATCAGCATGGATTGGAGCGCCGGATGGTATTTATATTCATTTTTCGGGAACACCGGTTTGGAGCTTGGAGTAAATGATGATGGTGTTACAAATTATTGTAATTGGAATTCTACTGAAGGAAATATAAAGGGTGTTGATATAGCACAGGCGCTGTTGGATATTTCTTCAAGCCCTGCTTTTGTAAGTGCAACAGACACTGAGGTGCTGGAAAAGATTCAGAGTGGAGAACTTATTGCATGTGTCAGCGGTGTTTGGTATGAGGTTGAAGTCAGGAACGCATGGGGAGATGATTACGGTGCTGTGAAGCTTCCAACTTATACTGTTGCAGACCGGCAGGTACAGATGGCATCCTTTACAGGGTATAAGATGTATGGAGTGAATTATTATTCAAAAAATAAAGACTGGGCATTGAAGCTTGCAGACTGGTTTACAAATGAACAGAATCAGACTTTGCGTTTGGAGGAGAGAAGCCAGGGACCTTCTAATATCAATGCCGCCAAGTCTGATGCGATGAATAAGATACCGGCTTTGCAGGCTGTAGTTGCTCAGGCGGAGTTTGGTAATCTTCAACGTGTAGGCAATAGTTACTGGGCTCCGTGCACGGAATTTGGAGGCATTATGGCAAATGGCAATCCTGATAACAGGGATTTGCAGGAACTGATGGATGTATTGGTTGAGGGAATTACCGCATCTGTAGCACAGTAGGAGGGAAACGGATGAAAAGTAATAAAAAATTAAGCTCCAAGCATATCATTTTGATTCCGGTATTTATTCTTGGAATTGTATGTATTCTATCTAATCTCGGTGCAGTGGGAAATATTAAAAAAGTAAATAGTAATGCAGTCCAGATTGCGAATGGATATATGAAGTGTATTTCTGATTTGGGCGATGTTCAGAAAGAGACATTGTTGATTCATCGTTTGGCACTTTCACATATTGTGGCAACAGATTTAAACACAATGTTAGAGATTGTGGATAGCATTCGGGCTGAAGAAGCCGAATTAGAGAATGAGTTAATTCAATTTGAGGAAAATTATGTCACAGAGGGTAATAAGCAAGACTATGACAAATTGATAGAAAGCTATGAAGGATTAAAATATGAGATTGCAAATGTTATGTCATATAGTGCCAGTGGTAATAATGAACAGGCATATGACCTTGCGAATGGAGCTATCACAGATTATTCTAATGAAATGCAGGCTGCTATTGCTGCGCTGCAAAAGAATGCAAATCAAAATGCCGATAATGCAAAGATTACACTTGCCGGTGTATATAAGAGATCAATTTTTACCAGTGTGGCATCAATTGCTGCAAGTGTGGCGGCATTGATTTTGGCAGCGTTAAGTGTTGTTCTTTTAGTAATAAATCCTCTTTTAAAAACCCAGAAAGAAATTAAAAATATTATTGAGGGTATTGATATACGGGAGGGTGATTTGACCCAGAGGGTAACGATACCAAATAATATGGAAATTGCTTCGCTTGGTATAGGCATTAATACTTTCATGGAGAAGCTGCAGGAGATATTGAAGTTAATCACAAATAACTCCCATAAGATGGATGAGGTTGTGGGAGAGGTTATGGACAGTGTTAAGACTTCTAATGATAATGTATCTGATTTGTCTGCACTTACTGAGGAACTATCAGCTACTATGACAGAGGTGGCAGATTCTACCGGAATTATTAATCGTAATATAGAGGCAGTGCGGGAGGAGGTTAACAAGATTGCAGATAAATCTGCTTCTATCAATGAATATTCTGTTGATATGAAGAAGCAGGCTGACCAATTAGAGAATGATGCCCATAACAATATGGAAGAAACGGCTAAGCGTGTAAATGAAATAATGGAGGTATTATCACGGGCTATTGACGACTCAAAGAGTGTGGATCAGGTTAATAATCTTACAAATGATATCCTGAGTATTTCTTCCCAAACCAATTTGCTTGCATTAAATGCCTCTATAGAGGCAGCAAGGGCTGGAGAGGCAGGTAAAGGGTTTGCCGTAGTTGCAGAAGAGATTCGCCATCTTGCTGATTCAAGCAAGGAAACCGCAAACCGTATTCAGGAGATTAATGAGGTTGTAATTGAGGCTGTTCACAATCTTTCTGAGAGTTCAGCGGATATGGCGGATTATATGAACGCATCAATTTTACCGGGATTCCGTAATTTTGTAGAAAGCGGTGTTCAGTATAAGAATGCGGCAAGTTACGTGGAAAACGTTATGAATGAGTTCAGGGTACAGACTGATGACCTTAAAGCTGAGGTTGACCAGATTGCTAATTCTATCAATGTTATTACCTTTGCCATCGAGGATGGTGTAGAAGGTGTAACAGGAGCAGCCCAAAGTACTCAGAAGCTTGTTATGGATATAGAGCAAATCAGTGATCAGATGGATGAAAATCAGGAGATAGCTTTTGACCTTCAGAAGGAGACTGCTGTTTTTACCCGGTTATAGTAATAGTATATTTTGTTAAAGGAGGTACATACTATGGATTCAGGCGGAATGAAATTATATACCAATGGAGAAATGTTAAAATGGGTTGGTAACTTTGCGGATCGGATGAAGGTGAGTCCGGAAAAGATTAAGATGTTGAATATCTGCGGTAAGAAGAAAAATGTGCTTCCTACAATTGAGACCCACAAACGGGTTATGATTTTTGCAGATGAGACCCATGCAGATTTATTCTATGAATTGTGGGAAGGTGGATTCGGAGATTATGATATGTGGATTGGCAGGGGGGACAGTTCCGGTGATGCTGTTGACACTTGTAAAGTAAAGGAATATATGGATAAAAAGGTAGAAGAGCCAATGGTAATTTTTATCATTAATGAGAATACCAGGGAGGCTTCCAGATATGGAATTAGGAATGAGTTTTTTTCAAAGGGTTCTGTCAACTATGTAGGACATGAGATTCGTGCGGTCATTATGAATATGTTATCCTGTGATGTGGGTGACACTATTTGTATTGTGAGTGGTGAGAGTATTGCTATAGAAGCTGGTATTGAAGCCAGTGAGGGAACAATTATCGCTGTGGAACCGGATGAACGGGATATGCGTTCACTGCAGGATAATGTGAGTAAGTTTGGCGTTAATAATATTGAGATTATTTCAAATATTACGGGTATGTCCATGAAAAACCTGCCACGGCCGAGGCTTGCGTTTATTGTGGCATCAAAGCGGTTAGAGGATGAGATAAATGTGCTTTTACAGGTAAATCCAAACTGTCAGTTTATTATATATACATTGGAACTTGATATGGTGGTTAACATTAAGAATTTATTTGCAAAATACAACATAGAAGAAACACAGGTGCTTCAGATTTCCGTGTCAAAGAGTGATAAGAATAGTGTAATGGTGTCACAGCCTTCTCCCTGGATGATTAGTGGTGTGGCGAGGTGATTGTGAAATCCAAAAAAGGAGAATATATATGAGAAAATATGGGAAAAACTTATTTGTGTTTATTTGTCTGTTAATTGTAATCTGTGGTTTTACCGGTTGTGGCAGTAGCGGAACCAAAGAACATATCAAAACAGGAGAGGAACGTGCATTTGAGGCTCGTGAAGATGCAAGTGAAGTTGTTGATCAGATAAATGAAAATGTAGAACAATTTAATCATGATGCTCAAACAATTGATGAAGAGTAAATTTTAAAAATCTTTTGATTTTGTGAATAGTGCAGCATTATTAGAATAAATAAATTCAAATAAATCAATACTAGTTAATGAAGAAAAAAGTCTGTTAATACAGGCTTTTTTTTATCTCAATGAATTAGAGGTGAAAAGATGAAAGCTTCGTTACAAGTAGGAAAACAAAGTGTTGCATTTTCAGAGCCTGTTTACATTATGTCATCCGCATGTATTGTGGGACCAAAGGAAGGAGAAGGACCGCTGAAGGATAGTTTCGATGTGGTGGCAGAGGATCCGACCTTTGGTGAAGATTCATGGGAAGAAGGCGAAAGCGCTCTTATGAAGGAAACATCTTTACTGGCATTGCGAAAAGCAAAGATAAGGACAGAGGATGTACGATATCTGTTTGCAGGTGATTTATTGGGACAGCTAATCGCAACTACATTTGGTTTGATGGATTTTAATATTCCGTTATTTGGACTTTACGGCGCATGTTCTACAATTGGAGAGGCATTATCCCTTGGGGCAATGACGGTACATGCAGGATATGCGGATACAGTGTTAGCGATTGCATCGAGCCATTTTGGCAGTGCAGAAAAGCAGTTTCGGTTTCCTTTGGAATACGGAAATCAGAGGCCAATGTCATCTACCTGGACTGTAACAGGCTGTGGAGCATTTGTTCTGTCTAAAGAATATGGAGATGTTGCTATAACTGGGGTTACAACTGGTAAGGTTGTGGATTACGGAGTAAAAGATTCATTAAACATGGGAGCCTGCATGGCGCCGGCTGCTGCGGATGTAATATTTCAGCATTTAAAGGATTTTAAGCGGGAACCGGCAGATTATGACCGGATTGTAACCGGTGATCTCGGAAAAATAGGCAGAGAGATATTATGTAAACTAATGAAAGACCAAGGGTATGACATTGCAGAATATCACATGGATTGTGGAATGAAGATTTATCATGACGCTGAACAGGATACCCATGCAGGTGGTTCAGGATGTGGCTGTTCAGCTGTAACTTTGGCAGGTCAATTGTTGAATGAAATGCGCCGGGGAGAAATAAAACGGATTTTGTTTGTTCCAACGGGGGCATTGTTATCTACTGTCACCTATAATGAAGGTCAGAC
>JAIDHZ010000056.1 GCA_029052995.1 Lachnospiraceae bacterium
GTGTATGGTAATTTTCAACTGTAGTCTGTCCGCCTTTTGTCTTTGGAATTTTAATCAACACATGTTCAGTTGCAAGCTGCAATAAATCCCTGTCACCGGAAAGCACAGATACCTCCATACCAGACTCTTCAGCCCTTTTGGATAAGGTTCCAATAATATCGTCTGCTTCATATCCCGGACATTCCACTACCGGAATCTGCATTGCCTGAAGCAAATTTTTAATAAGCGGGACCTGGCTTTTCAATTCTTCTGGCATTCCTTTTCTTGTTCCCTTATATGCTTCATACATTTTATGCCGGAAAGTTTTTTCATGCACATCAAAGGCAACTGCAAGGTGTGTAGGTTTTTCTTCTTCCATAATCTTAAACATGATATTAATAAATCCCAGGACACCATTTGTATGTTCACCTTTTGTATTAGTCAAATCCGGAAGCCCATAAAAGGCTCTGTTTAATATGCTATATCCATCTACCAGCAAAATTTTATCCATTTCTTTCTCCCTCCTGCAGCATATAATTTTAAAATTATCTTAAAACCTTATATTTTCTTACCTTTTCATAAAACGTAGGTGTTTCCTCTTCTGTTGATATACTGATATTCAGAGTTCTCTCTCCATCATCTGCTTCAAAAATAATAGAGTCAAATGTATTACTAAAATAATATTCTCCCTGCGCCTCTTTCAGTTTCTTTTGTTCATCCTCATGCAAGAGATTCAAAAAATTTGCATATGCAAAAATTCCAAAACCCAATACTAAAACAGCAACAGCTAACACAGAATAACGAAGAAATCCCTTCTTGTGTTTTGAAGTCTTTAATTCCCGTTCCATGCGCTCATCAAGTGCTTTTGAAAAATCCTTAGACAATGGCAAATTGCCATCTAACTGCCTCATACCTTCAATCATCGTATAGTATATATCAAGCTCTTCTCTGCAGTCTGCACATACTCTGACATGATTCAAAAAATCTGTTTTCTCTTCTTTTTTTAATTTATCTTCAATGTATGCAATAATTTTTGACTGTACCTCAAGACATATCATATTATCATTCCTTCTTTTTTCTTTCACACTTTACATCAGTCAACACCCCTGCAAATTCACTTCTGCTTTTGTATATAATATCATTTCTTTTAACTGATTACAAATAGACATTTTAAGAAATATGTATTAAAATACGTACTGGATATAAATGCCACAAAAAAGATGGAGTGATTCCAAATGAATATACAGTTTTTTAAAGATAATCTAAAAAAGAAATTAAAAGAACAAAAGATAACCTTAAGTTCTCTTGCAATACAGGCCGATTTATCAGAGGATACCCTGCGTTCCATTATCTATGGAAAATCACAGGATATAAAACTGTCAACTATGGTTAAAATTGCAGATGTATTAAATTGTACATTAGATAATCTAATTGGACGTTCCATATATTCTTCTGAACAACAGGATTTCATCGACCGCATGCAGAATATATCCAGCCATTCATTTCGGACGCTAAAGGCTGTGTTAGCTGTGGAAGAAAGTATTAATTTGACAAATTCCTATTCCGGTAAGAAAATAATTCAGGTTCTCACTCCTTTAGGCAATTTGAAAGATGGACACTTCTTTAACAGCGCATCCTACGAACCCTTTGATATATCCGGATATCCTAAAGTATTACAACAATCGGTTGATTTTGGTTTACGTATTACATCTGACTATTTTGAACCAATTTATTATCTAAATGATATTCTGCTGATATCACGACGGAATCTGCCGGAATATCATGATGTTGTCCTATATATTGATATAAACAAAAGAATGTATATACGGCAATTTTTAGAAACAGGCTTATCTCCCATCAATCATTTTGGAAAACGTATCCCATACTACAAGCAAAATGATTACACACCTCTTGGAGTCATTGTTACCGTAGCACAGGAATTTAATATTGAACAATATAGGTAATATTTGTCTCAGTAATAATAAAATACACAGATTTACTAGAGCTTTATTATTTACGCTATAGTAAATTTGTGTATTTTATAATCCTTACAAACTTTCCTGCTTAATGTAACTGTAATGCCGGTGATGGGACTTGAACCCATACGGTGTTGCCACCAACAGATTTTGAGTCTGCCTCGTCTGCCAATTCCGACACACCGGCTTGTTGAAATCAACTTAAACCAACGAAAATGATTATATAATGTTAAATTGATTTTGTCAACATAAAAATAATTTTTTTTATAATGTTTTATGATTTTCTGCGTGCCACTACTGCAAATCTTCCATCCTTCACATGATAAGCACAGGTGGAAAGAGTGACAAGCTTATCCCCATATTTTACATCACCCCCGGTATTAATTATCGCCATCGCTTACCCTTTTTTACGGAAATTATTA
>JAIDHZ010000057.1 GCA_029052995.1 Lachnospiraceae bacterium
CTCTCCCGTTTGAATCATTTTTTCATATTTAGATAACACATCAGTTTTTACTGTGTCAAAATCCCCAACAATATAATCCGGCAGTAACGCTAAACAATCTGCATATTCTAAACCTTTATCAACAGCAAAGACCTTATCAAATGATAAGGTCTTAATATATTCCCTTGCAAATTCGATATCCAAATTTCCACCTGTTACAATTAAAATGTTATTCATATTTCTCCTCTACAAAAATGCCATTAACTTTCGCACATTATCTGCAGAATTTTCTTTAAATACTGCTGAGCCCGTAACTAACACATTTGCCCCTGCTTCTTTTACCATGACAATATTATTATGGTCTATTCCACCATCTGCTTCAATCCAAATATCATCTCTTTTATGCGCATCTGCCATCATTTTAACAGCCTTAATTTTTGAAAGACTGCTATCTATAAAAGTCTGACCGCCAAATCCCGGATAAACACTCATGACCAGAACCAAATCTACAATATCAATCTAATTTTCAAGTACAGTGACCGGAGTGTCAGGACTAATAGCAATACCGGCTTTGACCCCCCTGTTTTTAATACCTGAAATGGTTTCAGAAACATCTGAACAGGCCTCATAATGAACCGTAATCAAATCTGCTCCTGCTTTTACAAAATCCCCAATATACCGAACAGGCTCTTCAATCATTAAATGTACATCAAAAATTGCATCTGTAACTTTACGGACTGATTTTATTACCGATGCACCAAACGAAATATTGGGTACAAAGCTACCGTCCATAACATCTAAATGAATCATCTCTGCTCCTGCTTTTACAACAGTTATGATTTCTTCTCCCAACATTGAAAAATCTGCTGACAAAACAGATGGTGCCAAATAATTCATAGGAACCTCCTTTTTAATAACGTTTTTTATCTTTTAATTCTTCATAAAAAAGTTTATAATTTCCATACCTGACCGGATGAATACCTCCGTCCTGAACTGCCTGTTTGATTCCACAACTCTTCTCACCTATATGATTACAGCCTCCAAAGCGGCAAAACGGTTCGTATATCCCGAATTCATTATAATATAGCTTTAAATCTTCTGGCTCCATATCATAAAAATAAATTGAACTGAATCCCGGTGTATCCACTAAATAGGTATTTTCACCAATTGGAAGTATCTCAGAATGCCTGGTTGTATGTTTTCCCCTCTCTATTTTTCTGCTGATATCACCTGTTTCCATATTGGCATCAGGGTTTAACAGATTCATAATAGAGGATTTACCCACTCCCGAGGGGCCTGCAAGTGCAGTTGTCTTATTCTTTAATATATGTCTGATTGTGTCCATACCATGTTCTTCATAAGTGCTTGCACCAATAATTAAATATCCGCTGTCTTTATAAATCTGCTTATATTCCTCAAGCTCTTGTTTTTCAACCAAATCCGTTTTATTAAAACATATAATAACAGGAATATTCTGCTTTTTCATCATGAGCAAAAAACGATCTAACAGATTAAAATTCGGAGCCGGTGCGGCAGTGGCAAAAACAATTAACGTCTGGTCTACATTTGCCACTGCCGGCCGAAGCAATTCAGTATATCTTGGCAAAATACTATCAATACTGCCAATTTTCTTTTCTGAATCAACTATAGACAATTCCACATTATCCCCAACTAACGGCTTAATATTATTATTTCGAAAGCTTCCTCTGGCCTTGCACTCATATATAACAGAATCTGCATAAACATAGTAAAATCCTGCAATTCCTTTTATAATCTTTCCCTGCATTACTGTTCCACTTTCTTAAGCTTTGCCTGCGCTGTTGAAGAGAAACTACCGGTAATGTCGTTTCCCGAACTGTCTTTTACACTATATACAAGCTGTGCATTCTGGCTTGATAATCCTTCAATGCCTGCGGCATTCGATAAAGATACCGGAAATGAACCTTCTGACAATGTATCATCAATTATCGTATAACTTGCACCATCAACCTTTAACGTTACCGTTACCTTCACTGATTCACCCTCTTGAAAACTATAGCCTGCATTGCTGATAGATCCTGAAAATGTTGCAGTATAAGTCACCTTCTTCGCTTCTGTCGGTTTTTTACCTTTACTAATTGTAATATCAACCGCTGTTCCTTCTTTTACCTCAGTTCCTGAGGCAATACTCTGTGCAATAACCTGACCTTCTTTTATTGTCTCATCATATTCCTGTTTCACATTTCCAAGCTTTAACTTCACCCCTGAAAGTGCTGACTCTGCCTCGCTTACAGTCTTTTTCTTCAAATCAGGTACAACAGCTACCTTAATCTCCTCGCCTTTACTTACAACTATCGTGACAGTAGACCCCTTCGCCGCTTTAGTGTTCCCATTCGGTGTTTGACGGATAATTGTATTTTCCTCAACCTCTTCATCATATTCATCATCCTCATCCACTTCAAAACCTGCCGCCTTTAGCAAGGCAGTTGCCTCTTCTAATGATTTCCCCACTACATCAGGTACATCCTCTTCCTCCTGACCTTTACTGATAATCAGTTTTACCTTCTCACCCACTGCAACCTCTGTTCCCTTTACAATGCTTTGCTCCATTACTTTTCCCAATTCAAATGTATCTGAAAAGTCCCTTTCAATCTCGTAAGCAATTCCTTTTTCATCCAATAATGCAATGGCCTCTTCTTCGTCCATTCCAACCACACCCGGCATGATACGGCTTTCTGTTGTTGCCGTAATTTCTTCTGTGTCTTTTTCTTTATGTTTAAATGAGCCTGTAATAGAAACAATTGCCACAATAATAATAATCGCAATAATAACAGTTGCGGCAATTGCAGCAATTGTTATAGTTTTTTCTGTCCTGGGATCCAAACCACTTGGCTCATCATCATCTTCTTCATCTTCATAGTCATCAAAAAGAGAATCGTCGTCATCATCATATATTCTATCTGATGATGCATTTACATATTCTGATTCAGTATTTTTCTTTGATGAAACCGGAAACATGGAAATTCCATTTGATGCAGTATTATTAATTGCAGCCATTTCTTCTGCTGAAATCTGAATCGTCGGGGCATTGTCTGACATCATGACACCAATAATTCCAACCTCTGCATTTGGATCTATCGCTAATTTTCTCAAATCTGCCAGCATGGCATTTGTTGTAAGATATCTGCTTTCCGGCTTTTTCTGTGTTGCTTTTAAAACAATATTTTCTAAACCAACCGGAATATCCGGATAATATTCTCTAGGTGGAATAATTTCGCTTTGAATATGCATCAATGCTACTGTTACATTATTTTCTCCCTCAAAAGGAACACGTCCGGTCAACATCTCATATAAAGTAATACCAAGCGAATATATATCAGAACGTTCGTCTGAATAGCCTCCTCTTGCCTGCTCAGGGCTTATGTAATGTACACTTCCCATAGCACTGGATGCAATCGTATTAGATGTAGCTGCTTTTGCGATACCAAAATCCGTCACCTTCAAAGTGCCATTTTTGGAAACAATAATATTCTGTGGCTTGATATCCCGATGAATTGTATGATGCTCATGTGCCACTTCAATACCTGCTGCAATCTGCATTATAAAATCAAGTGCCGTCTGATATGGTAATCTGCCATTTTGCTGTATATACTCTTTTAATGTTATACCTTCAACTAATTCCATTACAATATAATGATATCCATTTTCCTCTCCAACATCAAATACATTCACAATATTAGGATGCGAGAGTCCGGCTGCCGACTGCGCCTCAATACGAAATTTGCTTACAAAACCCTTATCATCTGAAAATTCAGGCTTTAGCACTTTAATGGCAACAAAACGATTCAATACATGGCATTTCGCTTTGTAGACAACACTCATTCCTCCGGAGCCAACCTCTTCTATAATTTCATATCTATTTTGAATTATCATGCCACTCTCAAACATATCTACACCTCATTTAAAGTCTGCTCAATCACTACAACGCCTATATTATCTTTTCCTCCATAATAATTGGCACGCTCAATCAACTGTTCACATATCTTATCAATAAATTGCTTCTGCATTATAATATCTCTTATCTCATCATCCTCCACCATATTAGTTAGACCATCAGAGCAAAGTAACACTTTTTCGTGTTTTTCTAATATGATTTCAAAAAAATCCGGTATGGCTTCATTCCCCGTTCCAAGTGCCCTGGTTATAATATTTTTTTCAGGATGAAATCTTACCTTTCGTCGTTCAAGCTGACCTGTTCTAATCAACTCCTCTACTAACGAATGATCCAATGTAATCTGTCTCGGCTGCTCACCCATTACATATAGTCTGCTGTCACCTATATTGGCTACGTACATTTTATCCGGCAGCAACACAGCTGCTACAAATGTAGTTCCCATTCCTTTTAACTCACTATTTTGCGAGGCCTTCTCTAATAACATGTCATTCACTTTTGTAATTCCGGTCTTAAGAATAGTAATTGGATTTACATATTTACATTCCTTAACATAATCTACAAACCATGAAACCGCATGTGCCGAAGCATAGTCACCGGCCTGATGCCCACCCATTCCGTCTGCTACGATATAGAGATTGGGAAGATTACCGATGCTCTTATCGGAAAAGAAGATGCTATCCTGATTCATGCTTCTAACCATGCCAATATCTGTTTTTCCATATGATATCATCGAAACCCTCCTATCTTTTATTATTATCAATTTCTTAATGTCATATCATTTTCACAGCGCTGCATCTACTGTGCATCCATATATTTTTTCCTAAGCTGGCCACAGGCTGCATTAATGTCTTTACCCATACCTCTTCTAATTGTAACATTTATTGCATTCTTTTCAAGGAAAACTTTAAATTTTTCGACAGAATTTTTATCTGAACGCTGAAAATCTCTTTCCTTAATTGGATTTACCGGTATAAGATTAACATGACAGGGAAAATCACCCAGCAAATCTGATAATTCCTTTGCATCTTCTATCGTATCATTTTCTCCTGCAACAAGAGAATATTCAAAAGTAATTCTCCTCCCGGTCTGTTCATAATAATATTTGCAGGCTGATATTTCCTCATCTATTGTATATTTATTTGCAACCGGCATCAATACCCTTCTCTTTTCATCAGTTGGCGCATGCAAAGAAAGTGCAAACGTAATTGGAAGTTTTTCATCCGCCAGCCGGTAAATCTCAGGTACAAGACCGCAGCTTGAAACTGTTATATTACGTTTGCTGATATTAAGACCATCTTCATTTGTCAAAAGCTCAATAAATTTAAGTAAATTATCATAATTATCTAACGGCTCACCCGTTCCCATCACAACTACATTGGAAATCCTCTGCCCTGTAATATAAGATATGGCATAAACCTGATCTAACATTTCAGACGGAGTAAGGTTTCTTTCAAGCCCCATCAGGGTAGAGGCACAAAACTTACATCCCATACGGCAACCCGCCTGGGAAGAAATACAGACAGAGTTTCCATGTTTGTATGGCATAAACACACTTTCAATCACATTGCCATCTATAAGCCGAAATACAAATTTGTTCGTTCCATCCACCTTAGATTCTAAACGCTCTAAAACCTCCAGACACACAAAAGAATCTGCCAATTGCGCTTTTATACTTTTTGGCAGATTACTCATCTGTTCCACGTTTCTTACCAGCTTAACATGCATCCAGCCATATATCTGTTTTGCGCGAAATTTCGGGAAACCCTGTTTTATTATATAGTTGGTTAATTCATCAAGTGTCATTGATTTAATATCCATGCTCATTTTATCTTAATACACCCCTGATACTTAGGAACTGTTCAGAAATAACTTTTAATATTGCTTGTCTTTTTCTACGATAGCACTATTTAAAAATTATTTATGAACAGTTCCTTATCACTTTCTCATACATAATTATTCTTTATATACATCACATTTTTTTCTAAACTTCGAAATAAAGAAACCGTCACAAACTACCTCGCCTGGAAGCAATTGCAGCATATAATCCTCTATCACATATTCCCGCAGATTCTCCGGTACACATGCTGTAATACTGTCTTTTTGAAGCTGTAAATGGGAAAGCATCCACTCTGCATTTTCCCTGTTTTCAGCAGGATTAATTGTACAGGTGCTGTATAACAAAATTCCACCCGGTTTTAAATAAACTGCGGCGTTTGCCAGTATTGTCCTTTGCAAATTTGCAAGATCCACAAGCTGCTCACGGTTAATATGGTATTTAATATCATTTTTTTTGGAAATGATACCAAGACCGGAGCATGGTAAATCAGCAATTACAATATCTGCTGAATTTTTCAGGGAAGAATCAGGAATCAATGCATCCCAAACCTTCGTCTGCATATTATCAAGCGCTAACCTTTCTTTATTCTCTTCTAACAAAGAAATTTTTTGTTCTGTTAAATCCCTCGCCTCCACCAATGCATTGTCACCGAGCATCTGTGCAAAATGAGTGCATTTCCCACCCGGAGCAGCACAAAGATCAAGCACGAACAAAGGGCTTTCCTTTTCTAAAATCTCATTCTCAGGATTGGCAATATGATATAAAAGCATAGAGCTTTCATCCTGCACAAAAAAATCACCATTCATAAATCCAGGCAGTCTTCTGACATAGTTAATATTTCCTAAGTGTAACGCTTCGGAAACATAATATCCCGGTGTTACTTTAATATTCTGCTCTGTGAGCCGTTTAGTCAGTTCCTCCGCCGTTGTATTATTTTCATTGACACGGATTGTTAAATCCTTTGTCTCTACCGATGCCGCCAGCACAGACTTAGTACTTTCCTCACCATACCAGGAAATTATTTGTCCCACCAGCCATTCCGGCATTGAATAATTCACAGACAAGTAAGAAATCATGCTGTCTTCTTCTGTTGGATATTCGATTTTATCAATATTTCTTGAAATATTACGAAGGACTCCGTTTACAAAACCGGCTAAATTTGAAAAGCCTTTTTGTTTTGCAAGTTTTACACATTCATTACATGCAGCTTCATCAGGCACGCTGTCCATATAAAGCATCTGATATACACCCATGCGGAGGATACAACGGATTAACGGTTTGCATTTATTTACCTTTGTCTTACTAAAACTGTTAATTACATAATCAAGACGTACCTGATACTCAGTTACGCCTTCCACCATCCGGCTAATAAATGCCCTATCCTGTTTATCCATAAATTGCTTCTGATATAACAATTTGTGCAATGCATCTTTGGCAAATATATCGGTCTTTTCGATTTGCACCAGTGTTTCCAACACAAGGAGCCTGATGTTTTCTTTTCCTGCCATAAGCCTCTTTTTCCTTATCACTATTTTTATCAATATTTGTTATGTTATTATTATATTTTTTACAATGTTTTCACTAATTTTATATTTTATAAAATATTTTCATTATTTCCAAGTATCATACCAATATGCATTTCATTACCTAACAAAAAAGCCGAAGTATCCATACGCTTTTTGCCTTCTAACTGTAAATCCATGATTCGAAGCGCTCCTTCACCGCACCAAACCGTAAAGCTCTTTTTATCTATATCTACAACCATTCCAAAGGAAGGCGCTGATATGTTACCCGCCTTTGCAATTTCTTCTGCCTTCAATGCATCTAAAACCTCTGCACGATAAATCTTTAACGTTTTTCCATCGATTTTGGTATATGCACTCGGCCATGGATTTAATCCCCTAATCAAACGCTCAAGCTTTACAGCAGACTTAGAAAAATCCAAATTTCCCATATCCTTTGAAAGCATTTTAGCATAACTTGACTTACTTTCGTCCTGCTTTGTTCTCGTTGCCGTGCCACTTTCCAACTGTTCTAATGTAGTGATTAAAAGCTTTGCCCCCTCAACTGCCAGCTTATCAAATAAGGAACCTCCTGTTTCCTCTTTTACCAATGGTATCACACTCTGACAGATAATATCACCTGTGTCTATTCCTTTTTCCATATACATTGTTGTAACTCCGGTTTCTGTCAGACCATCAATAACCGCCCATTGAATCGGTGCGGCTCCCCGGTATGCCGGAAGCAGTGAGGCATGTACATTAATACACCCAAGTCTTGGAATGTTCAGAATACTTTCCGGCAAAAACTGTCCAAAAGCTACAACCACTATGACATCCGGTGCAATCGTCTGTAAACGGTTTACAAAGTCGGCTTCCCTGACTTTTTCCGGTTGTGCAACAGGCAGGTTTAATTTCAACGCAGCTTGCTTTACAGGAGTACAGATAACTTTTTTGCCACGCCCTTTTGCTTTATCCGGCTGTGTGACAACAAGTGCCACCTCATGTCCGGCTTCCACAACTGCCTCTAACGTATTCACCGCAAAATCCGGTGTTCCCATGTATACTACCCTCATACCAATCTCCAATCTTCCTCTTTTATATTAATCCTCTGAATCCTGTGTTTCCGCATTTCTTAATGGACTATCTGCTACATCCTTATAAAGCACACCCTCTAAATGGTCTATTTCATGGCAAATTGCTCTTGCAAGCAGTCCCTCTGCCTCAATCTCAATGGTCTCCATCTCCTCATTCTGATAACGGCATATAACATGATTGGGCCGTGTTACTGTTGCTACCTTTCCCGGAAGGCTGAGACAGCCTTCATCTCCAGTCTGTTCTCCATCCTTTGCAAGAATTTCCGGATTAAGCATAACAATAGAACTATCCTCTTCCTCATCATACTCCACATCAATCACTACCACACGTTTTAAAATCCCCACCTGTGGTGCTGCAAGCCCAACGCCATTTGCATCATACATTGTATCTAACATATCGTCAATCAGCGTTGCAATCCGCTCATTCATATTCTTTACTTCCTTGCATTTTTTTCTCAAAATGTCGTCTCCATCATATCGAATTTGTCTAAGTGCCATGTTCTTACTCCCTTATCCTTATTTTACTGTACAACTTGTAACACATTCTACATCATATTCTATTACATTTTATTATGGTTTCCCATATAAATTTGTTTCATTATAACTTAGTAACTAAGCTTTTTCTATAATACCCTTTTAATACCTGTTTTGTCAAATAGCAAAACGTGTATACCACTATTTTCACACCAATATTCCATTTTAACTTTTTCCTTATTATTAAAATCTAAACCATAAATTACTGTTTTAATAACTATGCATTGGATCAAAATCAAAAGATACCCGGCACCCCTTAAATCCTTGGGATTTCTCTATATATTCCTCCGCTTGGTTTTTCATAAATACCAGTTTATCATAATCCTCATGCTTTAAATATATCACCCGACGGTACAAGTCATTAACTCTTGAAATCACAGCATCACAAGGACCAATAATATGTACTTCATCCCTATGCTTAAAGAGTGATGCAATATCTTCCGTACACCGTACCAGTTCATCATACTTATCGTGTTCCATAAACACTGCTAGCACATGGCAAAATGGCGGATACTTTAACATACACCTGTACGTTCTTTCTTCTTCATAAAACGCCTCATAATCCTGCTTTGCCGCAGTCTCAATACAGTAATGCTCCGGATTATACGTCTGAATTACCACCTCACCGGAAAATGCACCACGGCCTGCTCTTCCTGCCGCCTGCGTCAGCAAGTCAAAGGTGCGCTCTGCAGACCTGTAATCATTATCAAATAATGTCAAATCCGCTGCAATCATTCCCACCAAAGTTACATTTGAAAAATCATGTCCTTTAACAATCATCTGTGTTCCTACTAAAATGTCTGCCTCCCCACCCGCAAACAGGCTTAAGATTTTTTCATGGGAATCTTTTTTCCTTGTGGTATCCATATCCATACGAAGTACTTTAGCCCCGGGGAATTGCAGCTTCACCTGCTCCTCAACCTTTTGGGTTCCAATCCCAAAGCCTGCTATATATGGTGACTGGCATTTGGGACAAACCTTTGGCTTCTTCTGCTCATATCCACAATAATGACATACAAGTTTTTCTCTCACTGTTCCTTTAAAATGTTCCGTCAAAGATACATCACAGTGCGGACATTTAAACACATGTCCACAGCTTCGGCATGAGACAAATCCGGCAAATCCACGACGATTGATAAATAACATTATCTGTTGTCTTTTGGAAAGCCTGTCTGTCATTAATTCCTTCAAATGATTACTAAATATCCCTCTATTTCCAAGCTTTAATTCATTCCTCAAATCCACCACGGAAACCTTTGCAAGACTTGCTTTTCTATTTGCCCTGTTTGGAAGCTCCAAAAGCTTATACTCACCGTTTAATGCATTATAATAGGATTCTACAGAGGGAGTAGCCGATCCAAGCACTACACAGGCACCTGACATCTCAGCTCTCTTAATTGCCACCTCCCTTGCATGGTATTTTGGTGGATAATCACTTTTATATGTGCTTTCATGCTCCTCGTCAATGACAATAATTCCAAGCTTGGGAAATGGCGTGAATAAAGCAGAACGGGGACCTATAATAACAGAAACTTCCCCTCTTTTTGCCTTTTCAAACTGGTCATAACGCTCACCCTTACTAAGTCTTGAATTCATAATTGTCACTTTATTGCCAAACCTGTTACGAAACCGTTTTACTGTCTGATAGGTAAGGGCAATTTCCGGAATTAATACAATTGCCTGCCTGCCCATAGCAATAACCCTGTCAATTATTTCAATGTATACTAAAGTCTTTCCGCTTCCTGTCACTCCTTTTAACAGATAAGTATCTTTTATTCCTCTCTCATAATCACCAGCCACACGGTCAATTACTGCCTGCTGTTCCCCGTTAGGAGTTTCGCCTGTAGACTTCACCCCCCCCAGATGAGACAATACATCCCGATAATATCCTTCCTCTTCTACTACAATCACTGATTCATTCTCCATCGCAGTTAATGTATTAGATGAAATATTTAATCTTCCCGTCACTAAATTGTATGGTATGATTTTTTCCTCTGCAAGCTCAGACAAAAGCCGCAGCTTCGCTTTTGCATTTTTCTTACGGTATAACTCCATCCTTTTTGTAATGTCAGAAGAATCAAGCAACAGACGAACCTGCTTATTTGTAAGTCCCTTTACCTTTTCCTTGACAGGCATTACTGTCTTTAATGCATTACTCATGGTAGATCCGTACTGCTCCTTTATAAATGCAGCCAATGCAATCAGCTCTCCATTTGCAGCAATCCCCTCTTCCTTTACAGAGTCAATTTCCTTAATTTTATCAACGTCAAATACAGGCTCATTCGAAATTGCCACAACATAACCGCAGCGTAAATGATTACTGCGTCCAAAAGGGATAGACACCTGTGTGCCTATCCCAATTATTTTCTGCAGATGCTCCGGAACCTTATATTGAAAGGTACGGTCAATCGCCTCATGCGAAATATCGATTATTATATCCGCATATTTTACTGACATCTTCTTCCTCCAGTACTTCCCTAATCAAATCACGCTCATCCATGTGATATTTTTTTCCCTTAATTTCCTGATAATCCTCGTGTCCCTTACCTGCCAATACGATTACATCGCCTGCTTTGGCATTCATTATTGCATAGCGTATTGCTTCTTTACGGTCAATAATTTCCACGAATTCACCCTCTGTCTTTGCAATCCCCGCTCTTATATCGTCAATAATCGCCTGAGGCTCTTCATCTCTTGGATTGTCCGAAGTGATAATCGTAAGATCTGCCATATTGCCGGATACTTCTCCCATCTCATAACGTCTTGCCTTTGAACGGTTGCCTCCACATCCAAACAGGGATATCAGACGCACTGGTTTATAAGTCCGGAGTGTCAGCAAAATACTCTTAAGGCTCATGGCGTTATGTGCATAATCAATCAAAATTGTAAATGCATCTGAAATAGGAATAAGCTCTACTCTTCCTTTTACATGGATATCTGTTAAAATTTCAATAATTTTATCCATCGGCACACCCATCTCCTTTGCCACCGCAATGGCAGAAAGAGAATTATGCACTGTAAACTCACCCGGCAGACTAACCATTATATGTTCTTCATATTTTCCCTTTAAATCATAGGTAATACCAAGACACCCCTCCTTTTTAAGTAATTCAGGATTAACAGCCCTGTAATCTGCATTTTCTTTCATCCCATAAGTGACAACCTCACAGGTGTGGCTGCCTAAAATACGTTCACAATATATATCATCCACATTGAAAACACCTGTCTTACATAGTGTAAACAATTTTGCCTTCCATCCCAAATATTCATCAAAATCCTTGTGTTCATTCGGTCCGATATGATCCTCGGAAAGATTGGTAAAAATTCCATAATCAAAGGAAATCCCGGCTACCCGGTCAAGCATTAATCCCTGAGAAGACACCTCCATCACCACACTGTCAAGTCCTTCCTCCACCATTTCTTTCAAGGTTCTCTGCAAAACAACAGATTCAGGCGTAGTATTACCTGCAGGCGTCACCTTGTCACCTATAATACTTTCAATGGTTCCGATAAGCCCACATTTATGCCCTGCATTCTCTAACATCTCCTTTATCATATAGGCGGTGGTGGTCTTCCCCTTTGTACCTGTAATTCCGATTACAGTCAGTCGGTCGGAAGGATTCCCGTAAAATGATGAAGAGATTATACCCATTGCATACCTGACCCCTGGTACCTTTATAACAGCCACGCTGCTGTTATCCGGTAATTCGACTTCTTTTTCCACAACGAGCACAGCTGCCCCATTCTCAACCACATCTGCCACAAACTTATGTCCGTCAAACACAGCGCCACTTATACAAAAAAACAGGGCTCCCCTCTTTACCTTTCTTGAATCATTTTCTACAGAGAAAACTTCCGTATCTAAATCTCCATTTATAAGCGTATATTCTATTCCTTTAACCAAATCCTTTAACTTCAATAACATACCTCCTTACATACACAAATGTTTTACAAAGTAAGAAAAGGCTGTCCGAAAACAGCCTCTTTTTCTTATGCAAGTTCTTCTTCCTCATCACCGACAATTTTGACTTTACTCTGATAAAGCTCTTCAACTGCGACAGATAAAGGTTTCCTGCTTTCTGCCTTTTCAACCAATGGTGCATCTCCGGCAATAATCTGCCTTGCACGCTTGGCGGTTGCCAACACAATAGAATAGCGGCTCTGAACAACAGGCTGCTCACCTGGTTCTACATCGCTGTTTACAACTGCCATTAAATCTGTATAGGATGGGTGAATCATGATAAAATCTCCTTTCGAATCTCTAATAACTCATTTTTTGTTTTTGATATATATTCCTTATTGTTTGCTGTTTTGAATCCCTCTGCAACAATTACGGCATTGACATTGTCCACACAGGTATCCAAATCATCATTAACAACTAAGTAATCATAAAATGGCATATCTTCCGTCTCTTCAGAAGCACGTTTTAACCGCTTGCCAATTACTTTGGCATCTTCTGTTCCCCGCCCCTCCAGTCTTGTTTTCAGGCTTACAGCATCTGGTGCTGTCAGGAAAATCAATACAGCATCCGGATATTGTTCCTTAACCTTCATGGCACCCTGCACTTCAATCTCAAGAATTACATTACTGCCTTTTGCTAACTCATCCTCCACAAACTTCCTTGGTGTTCCATAGAAATTTTCAACATACTGTGCCCATTCTATAAATCCATTATAATCTATCAGATTGCGGAATTCATCCACACTTTTAAAGAAATAATCCTTCCCATTCACCTCCCCGGGCCTTGGAGCCCTTGTGGTGGCAGAAACAGAAAGACTATACTGATACTTTTCAATTAGTTTCTTTACAACGGTTCCCTTGCCTACACCGGAGAATCCGGAAATGACTATCAAAACACCTTTTTTATTCATATGTTTCACCTTCTACTCAATATTCTGAATCTGTTCCCGGACTTTTTCAATCTCCGTCTTTAAATCAATTGCTTTGTTAGAAACATCAAGAGAGTTCGCCTTGGACAAAATTGTGTTTGCCTCCCGGTTCATCTCCTGTGCAATAAAATCAAGCTTACGACCTACATTACCACCCTCTGTCAAAATAGCCTTAGTATTCTTGATATGGCTTCTAAGTCTTACAGTCTCCTCATCTACACAAATCTTATCTGCATATATGGTAACCTCAGCAGCAATGCGGCTCTCATCAATGGCAGAACCTTCTAAAAGCTCCTTTACCTTTGTCTCCAGCCTTGTCCTGTAATCATCAACTAACGAAGGGGATACATTTTCAATATAGTCCACCATATCAATCATATCGTCAAGCTTGCATATCAAATCTTCCTTTAATGCATTTCCCTCTTTTGTACGGGACTCTACAAATTTGGAAGCAGCCTCATCTAAAACCCCTTCAATCTCTTTCCAAAGTTCCTGCTCATCCTCCGGCTGTTCTTCTAAGGTAAGCACCTCAGGAAAATGAGAGAGTGCAACTGGAGATAAATCACTCTTCAGTCCAAATGTATTTGCAATTTCTTCTAAGTAATTCACATATTCTGCAGCAATCTCTTTATTATACTTTACACATACGTTGTTCTCAGTATAATCTTCACAGGTAACAAAAATATCAACCTTACCTCTGCCGATATATCTTTTCAAATGATTACGTATCGCCGTTTCAAAATAATTCAGCTTCCTTGGCATCTTAATGTTTATGTCACAGTATCTGTGATTAACCGACTTCATCTCAATTACAATTTTTCGTTCTTTAGTCACACTCTCACTGCGTCCAAAGCCTGTCATACTCTTTATCACTTATGGTCACCTGCTTTAACAAGATTAAGCGAAACCTCATTATATAATCCAATATATCAATTCCGCCTGTGCAAAATTAAACATTTTTAATTATAACCCAAAATGTATTAAAATGCAATAGATCTGAAACAGTGTATTAACGCTCATCAGTATGCCTTTTCATCCAACAGGTTTTTATTCTTTTACTTCTTTAATTCCTTTAATATCCGGCAGTGCCACCATGGAATAATTGGTATGGTAAATTACATAGCCGGGATTTGCCTTAAGGGGTTTCTTTAAATTTCCACGTCTTGTATAGTCAATCTCTACCTTTGGGCTTGTCTTTCCGGTAGAATAAAATGCAGCAAGCCTGGCTGCTTCCTCATAGGTTGCATCCGGTACATCCTCTGCCCCCTCGAGCTTTACAATCACATGAGAACCGGGCATCTCCTTTGCATGAAACCATAAATCCTTTGCACCCGCCATCTTAAAGGTCAGCCTGTCATTTTGCAGGTTGTTTTTCCCCACATACATATGGAAGCCGTCAGAAGATATATAATGCATCGGCCTGCTCTTTTCCTGCTTAACACCGGTTTTCTTTCCCTGCTTTGCTTTTAAAAGACCTGCCATTATCATTTCTTCCTTTATTTCTGCAAGATCGGCCTCAGATATTGCCATCTCCATACTGTTTTGTAAAGATAACAAATGGTCAAGGGCAGCCTTACTCTCCTCCACCAGCTTAAGAGATGCCTCATAAGTACGCTTTAATTTATTATATTTGTTAAAATATTTGTTTGCATTTTCAACCGGAGTTAAATTTTCATCAAGGGGTATGGTAAGCTCCTCATTTGTATAATAGTTTATTACCGTTATCTTCTTGTCACCCTGCTTTATTTCATGGCCATATGCCTGCAGCATTTCACCATAAATCTTGAATTTATCCCGCTTTTCTGTATCTTTTAATTGTTTTCTTAAAATATCATATTTCTTGGAGGTACGCTCCACTGCAGTCTGCAATATCTTTCGCAAATCCGTGGATTTCTGGCGCATTCTGGAATATACATCCTTTTTTGCATAAAATTCCGAAAGTACCTCCGAAATATCTTCATACTCATGACATTCCATATCTCCATACATCGTAAGCGGTACGGCGCTAAACTCCACAGGTATGTCACCATCATAAACAATAACCGGCTTATAATCTCCATTTGCAATTTTCTCACAAAGAGATACAAATGCCTTCCATAAAGCTTCCCTGTTTGTATCTGCAAGACTGTCTGTGCTGAAATTACCGTCAATTCCCGCCTCATAACAAAGCTCACTTGCGATTATCTTCGAAAAACCGGTGACAGAAGTATATATTGCCTTTTCAACACTCATGGATTTTCCCAAAATTTCTCCAGTAAACTGTTCTTTCTTTACTGTTAACGGATTCACTTTACTGTTAGGAGGCATCACATAATCATATCCCGGAAGCACCTCCCGCACAGAACTGATTTGTGCGCCAATCCGCTTGATTGAATCCACAATCCGCCCACACATTTTCCCCTCATCCTGTTCCTGACACTCAGTAAAGATAATATTACTATATTTACCCATTAATTCTGTAATCAGCAGCTTATGACATACATCTCCCATCTCGTCTAAATGTTCAATCTCAAGTACAATAATCCGTTCGAAGTCCGGCTGCTTTACATCTGTAATACGCCCATTTCCAATATGCTTGCGAAGCAGCATACAGAAACTAGGCGCTGTAGCAGGATTTTGCTTGTTTTCATCTAAAAAGTAAGCAAGAGGCAGTGTAGCACTGGCATTTAACATAAGCCTGTAAGTTGTTCCATGATTCTTCACTACCAGATTAATCTCGTCCGGCTCCGGCTGATATATCTTATAAATACGTCCCCCTGTTAATCTTTCTTTCATATCTCTTACAATATTGGATATCACAATTCCATCGAATGCCATATTCTATACCTCAACCTTTATGCTTATTAAAAAGATTATTGCAAACATGTATGTTTAGCGGCTTTCCACGGGAATAATACACATTTTAACTAATAAAATACCAGAATTTTACTACTTATCGGTACAATTCTTCATACCGCCTTGCAGATGCCGCCCATGAATAATCTACTTCCATAGCCCGCTCCTGCATTGCTTCCCAATTATTCTTCTGGTTATAATATACTTCCTTTGCATAATTAATAGTATTTAACAATTCATATGCATTATAATTTGCAAAAGAAAATCCTGTTCCGATCTGCTCATACTCATTATATGGAATAACCGTATCTTTAAGCCCTCCAGTTTCCCTTACAATTGGCAGGGAACCATACCTGAGTGCCATTAACTGGGTCAATCCACATGGTTCAAAACGTGACGGCACTAATATTGCATCACATCCTGCATACATTTTATGGGAAAGTGCATCTGAAAAATAGATATTAGCACTTACCTTAGCAGGATGAATGCCCTGATAATACCTAAACATGTTCTCATACCGTGGATCACCCGTTCCAAGCACAATAAACTGTACACCATCCTGACAAATCTCATTCATCATAGCATCTACCAAGTCAAGACCTTTTTGGTTGGTTAACCGGGAAATGATACCTATTACAAACTGATTACCATCAACCGGAAGTCCCAGTTCCTTCTGAAGAGCTGTCTTGTTAAACACTTTATTCTTTTTAAAGTTCTTCGAATTGTAAGGCTTAAACAAATTTTTATCTTTTTCCGGATTATAAATATCATAATCTATACCATTCACAATACCAACTAAGGACTGATTTCTTGCCTGAAGCAGACCATCTAATCCTTCACCAAAATATGGTGTCTGAATTTCATATGCATAGCTATTGCTTACTGTAGTAATGGTATCTGCATATACCAGCCCGCCCTTTAACATTGAACCATCTTTGTAAATCTCTAATTTATCAGCGGTAAAAAGATATTCCGGCAGCCCTGAACAATATTTAAGGTGCTCAATTCCCCATCTGCCCTGAAACTGCAGATTGTGAATCGTAATAATAGAACGGATTGCACTAAAAAACGGATTTCCTGCAAATAAAGTTTTTAAATATACAGGAACCATACCCGCCTGCCAGTCATGACAATGCACAATATCCGGTCTGAATCCAATCACCGGCAGAATAGACAAAGCCGCCTTTGAAAAATAGCAGAACTTTTCAATATCCCACTTTACATCACCATAAGGCGTAAATCCTGAAAAATAGAATTCATTATCAATAAAATAAATCGGAACACCTTCATATTCTATATACATAATCCCAACATATTCGGAACGGTTTCCAATATCCATTTGAAAATTTGTAATAAAACGCATTTTGTCTTTATATTTTGATGGAATACACATATAATTGGGGATGATAATACGTACATCATATTCTTTTTTATCAAAAATCTTGGGCAATGTTCCAACTACATCTGCCAATCCCCCTGTTTTTATAAATGGAACACATTCTGAGGCAATATAAGCTATTTTTTTCATGTTTCACCTTCTCTCCTTAGCGTATAAACATTTTCTATATTAAAACAGTATAGC
>JAIDHZ010000058.1 GCA_029052995.1 Lachnospiraceae bacterium
GGGTTAAGATTAGGCATGACTCTGAGCGTTGTGAACAAACGTAAAGCCAAAATCCTTGCAAAGCTAAGAAAAATAATGGAAAGCTGGTTTTAAGGCGTTCAGCCCCCTTGTTTTTTCCTTTGGGAAAATGAGGGGGCTTTTTAAGCCCTCTCAATCTTGGATTTACTTAAATCCCGATTGGAGGAAAAAGCATGGCATACAACCACGGACGAGAGGAGAGGAAATGGCGTATCTGGAAAGAAGCGGAAGAAAAAGTTCTGCGTGAGTACGGTGTTGATGAAGCGACCATTGAGCAAATCCGCATAGACGACAGGGCAGATTTTAATTCCAACAGGCGGTTTTACCGTTGGTCAAGCGACTTTGGGGAGTACCTTGAGGGCATGGAGGACAGGGAGCGGCAGACGGAGGTAAAGACCGTTGCTGATTTACTGGACGAGATTGAGAGTGAAAATCTGTACCTTGCATTAGTCACGGTGGACAGGCGTACTTTGCAAATCATTCTGTTAAAAATGCAGGGCTATTCCACAAAGGAGATTGCCCAGCTTGTGCATTTAACGGCAGGGGCTATTTATGCAAGGTTAGACCATCTGCGGAAGAAGCTGCGGAAAATTTTATAACAATGCAGCTTTCTTTTCAGTGGGATGTTGGGTGAGAGGTCAATGGCTTCTCACTCATTCATTATATAGGGCATATCCCTTTATGTTCTCTAATGGAATTATACAGAAGAAATATTTATAGATGAACATTATTCAAAATATTTCGAAAACGTTGTGTTTACCATTTTAAGTGGAAAACGGAAAGATAAGCTTGAGGCTTTTTCAGCGGCTTTTGGAAATAATTGTAAAGAGAAATCCAATATATAATACTGTTTCAAAAACATAAGGCAAATTCGACAATTTCCTTCTAAAACCGCTTTATGCAGATTATTTTAATCAGTAGCTCTTGACTTCCTATCAAACCATTCCGGAATAGTATTCTCATATATTTAGGCTATCTCCTCATTCTTTATCACCTTCATGATCTTCTCTCCCTCAACAGTTCCGATATGTGTGGGAATAAAAGATTCTGATTGAAATATGGAATGATTTTTTTATTATTGATTTTCTGTGAATTTTTTGTAATATTATGAAAAATTATGTGTCTTATAAATAGATACTTGAAATAGATGTAAGAAAGGGGGAGTGTGATGGTGAACAAGCATGAAAATGATATGGATATTATCTACAAAAAATATTATAAAGACGTGCTGTGCTTCGCCAGAGCACTATCCGGTAACAATGATATTGCACAGGAAATCACACAGAACACTTTTTATAAGGCAATTCAGGCGGCATATAGATTTCGTGGAGACTGTGATATCCGTGTCTGGCTGTGCCAGATTGCAAAAAATGATTATTTGAACTACATAAGGAAAGAAAAGCGTATGGTTTCCAATGACAGGATAGAGGATATGCTGTTGAATACTCCGGATTATGCAAAACCGGTACTTGATGATATAGAAGATGCGGAATCGGCAAGAGAAATCCGTCTGATTTTGGATAAAATGGAGGAACCATACAAAGAGGTTTTTATACTGAAGGTTTTGCATGAGATGCCATATAGCAGGATTGCAGAAATTTATCATAAGACAGAAAACTGGGCAAGGGTAACTTATTACCGGGCAAAAATGAAAATATGTGATGCCTTAGAAGAGATGGATAAGACAGATGATAGGAAAAAGAGAAGAGGAGGACAGTTATGAAGGAAATGAATTGTAATATTGCCAATGATTTAATCCCGTTGTATGTAGATAATGTATTAAGCGAGGATAGTAAAGAACTGCTGGAAAATCATATATCCGATTGTGTACATTGTAAAGAAATTTTGGAAAGAATGCAGAGCCATATCGTAATTGCAGAGGATAAAGATATTAAACCGTTTAAAAGAATCAGGAAAAAACTTCTGATAAGGATGATTATCATTGTTTTTTTACTGATTGTAATTGCCGCTGGCTATTTTGCGTGTCAATTAGCTGAGATACCGGTAAGTTATGTGGGCGATGATTTAATGAAGGATATGGAAGTTGTATGTATGGAGGATGGTATTTATTTAAGGCGTGAGAATTTGAGTGCGAGGGGAGATATTGTTATTGTAGATGACAGCGAAGGTGTTTTAAAATTTTATATTGGTGAAAATGTTCCGGACCATTTCAGGCTAGAATGGTGGGAGAAAACCTGCTATACCATGCTTGCTGAGAATGCCACCCATAGGGGAGAAAATGAGATAACGGAAGTGCATTACTGCGATAAGGATGGAAATATTTTATATACATTATGGGAAAAAGGGGAATAATGTAACTAACTGTAAAGTAAAAGGAGAATTAATACAAAACCATATATATTTTGCTACAAAATAATGAAAAAATCCGCTTATGTCTTAATCAGACAGGCGGATTTTTTGGTAGCTAGTTATATGATTTTATTTTTCTAATTTCCAGATGTGTTTATTCTGCCTGAAATACAGGCATATTCCGATTCCTGAAAAGGCAATGACAAAGAATAAAAAGGCTGCACCGGAGCCTTTGCCATTTCCAAACATTTGTACCGGAATACTATTCTCGGACTGTGTTGCCATAACCGGTTCAAATATCCGGTCCACTAAAAATCCACCCAAAAAATAACCAATCGGTATTGTGAAAAACTGCAATGAATTTCTTACAGAATATACCCGGCCCTGCATTTGTTCCGGTACATGTAAACGCAAAATGGCATCCAGATTGGTACTCATGAGTGGTATAAAAATCCAGCCGAGAAAACCGCCGATACACCAGACAAGTGGCGTTTTGCCAAATGCCAGCAGGAAGTTTTCCGTACTCATGGAAAACAGCAGGCAGTTGCAGATTACTCTGACCCGGCTTTTTGGTGTTTTCATAAAAGATGCCAGTATGCTTCCTACAAATGTGGTAATACCGATTACCGCATTGACCAGTCCCAGTACTTTTTCGCTTCCTCCATTTCTGGAAAGCATCATTGCCGGGAAGGCGGCATCATAAATGGATGCCACTAAATTGATTGCCGCCAGAAACAGAATCAGATTAAAAATCCCCTGTTCCTGCTTTAAGTAATGTATCCCACTTTTTACGGAAATCAGCAGCTTTTCCTTTGCTTCTGTACCGTTCTCGTTTTCAGGAATCCGGATTCCGAATGCCAGCGTACAAAATGCAATGCAGAAGGTAAACAGGTCAAAAGCAATCACTGCCCCCATGCCTGCTATTCCTAGAACTGCCGTAGCAATAATCGGTGTCATAATGGAATTAAGGGAGCTGGCAAAGTATCTAAGCCCGCCTACCCGCTGGTAGTATTTTTTCGGGAGTACTCTTGTGGTTGCTACCTCCGATGCCGGCTGCTGCACGGTATTCATCAGCCCATTTACCGCATTGATGACATAAAGATGCCATATCTGTAAGGTGTTGCTTCGTAATAAGAACAGCATAATAATAGTTGTCAGTGCAGCGACAGAGTCACATACCAGCATGGTAATTTTTTTATTCCATTTGTCACTGAGAGCTCCTGCGAAAATGCTGAGAAGCACATAAGGTGCATAGGAACTTACCATCAAAAGTGCGGTCATTAGGGCAGACCCTTTCTGAGTATAAGACCAGATAACTAGCGCATAGCTTGTTATAGCACTGCCAAGACCGGAAAATGACTGGGTAATCCAAAGCAGTAAAAATGTTTTTATTTGTTTTATTGTTTTTATATAATTTTTCATAGACTTTGCTCCTTATCTTGTAGCCAAATAGATTTGAGTTATTGAAATTTGCAAAGTCTTAGAGCAGTTTCTCTACTCCATGCAATCCTGCTCTAGAAGACTTTGCATGGAGCTGTTGCAATGCATAAAATCATGGTGTGTTGACTCTCTTATAATTATTTTGTAATATCGGTTATTTCAATTTTATCATAATAGTTAATGGCGGACAAGCTCATTCAGATAAAAGACAGGAATTGTATTTTATAGAATTATGCTCTAAAATACAAGGTAGAGTTAAAAAGTGGGACGGCTCAGCTTATGATAATGATACAAAACAGTATGGAGCAGGAGATACATTACAAGAAGAATGGAAGAATACGTACCGGCAAATGAGATGAAAAAAATCACGGAATAGGACTTTCCAATGTGGAGGATGCAGTTATTCGAAATTGGGGGTTTTGGAGGATACACAGCAAGAAAATCAGTTCCGATGTGTGGTAAAATTAAAAATAAATGACCGTTAGAGCACTTAAGTGTAAGTCTAATTTATTCTACGTACATAGAAGGGGATTATACTTACACCAAAAGTCACATTTCTTGTATTTATGCAGCTTATAACGCTATATACAATATTGTAAGAAGAATTCCATTGCGGAACTATAGTTTAATGATTGTTGCATAGGTAATTGGAAATTTAAGGAGAGAATATGAAAGAAAAGATAAAAACTATTAGATTGATGATTGCAGGTTTGCAAATAATTTTAGGTATTATAACAGTTATTATTGGTATATTGGTATTTAGGGGAATTGTTGATTTGGCTGTTGCGATTTTATGTTTGCTAATGTGTGTAATTTTAACAGCATTAAATCTACTGATAACAGTAATTCAGTTGCGGAAAGATAGATGGGAAAAAGGTGAGTAAAATTTATTTGTTTGAAGTCAGGCAGTTAATTTATATACGACAAGAAATAGTCCTATTGTTTACAATTCTGTACTTTACTTCTATTCAGAAGATGAGACAATGGAATATGCCAATCAATCTAAGGATGCAATAAGGCTAAAAAACGGCGAGGGTCTTTTGGATAATATTGGAAAAAAGGAAATATTGTATGACATAAAAGATAATGATAAGTCAATATTCGTGTCAAATAATAATCTGCTTTGCAATTATATGAGTCAGAGCAAAATTGAAGATGAGGAAAGAATTGAAAAAATCTTAGAAAAATATGATGATTTTTTGAAAAAATATTTTAATAATAGAGCATTTGAGGTAGGAGATTTTTATGATACGGGGATGCCGGAAATATTGATTGGAATCATACTGGAAAAAGATGGAAGTTATTATTATGGAAATTTAGATAACAAGACTTCAGAAGAATTAGTCAAAGAAAATTCCACCGGAGGTCGACGGATAAAATATGTAGTTATTGAGATTGTATAGAATAAATCAGTTCTTGACATTAGTCTATTTTATATAGTAAAAATTTGGTAAATGGAGGGGATACTATCGTCAAATATGAAATCTATAAGATTTTCCGAAATAAAATTGTATACGTACCCATCGTTTTAGTTGTCATAGTAGTATTATATGCTATGCTTGCAAATGGAGAATTTGGATATGATAATTGCGATGTAATGATTGCATATTCCGAAATTGATGGGGAATTGGTAAATGGGGAACGGGGGTATTTACATAATAAAGAAATAGCGGATTATTATAAAGGCATTGTGGACGAGCATTATTTAGCTAAGATGCAGGAAGCGTATAAGGCATCATCATATGCAAGTATGGAGGACGGCATTAGATTTTATAATAGTACATTTCGTTTTTTTCAGGAAATATTTTATATCCAGGAGGAATCGTACCTGACAAAAAATGATGTCTGGGGAAACAATACCATTATATATGGATTTACAGGAGACTGGGATGCGTATGGGAATGTTTTAGAAAAGTTCTTTCAGGCATTTTCCTTTTTTATTATAATTTTCGCAGTTCAGTTATTTACACATGAAAAAGAATGCGGAATGACAGAAATTCTTGGAACGGCAAAGTATGGAGGCAATCTGTTGCTTCGTTATAAAAGCATGGCGGCATTTTGTGTGATGAATATACTGATGTTTTTGATTTTGGTGTTTATTAGCCTTGTTCATTTTGGTCAGTATGGTTTTATAAATGCGGATGTCAGCATCCAGTGCAGTACAGAAAAAGCAATGGCGGGGGCCGTTATTGCCTGTAACATGGGGCAGCTGACAGCATGGAAAATTGTTTTTGGGATACTTGGGTGCAATGTACTTTTATGCGTGACCATTTTAATATCTGTATTGAGTGAATCGTCTGTCACGGCATTGGCTGTTGCAGTGTGCTCCACTTGGATATGCAGTTACAGCATTGTACATAATCTGGTGAGAAGTCCGGTCATAGATGTTTTGCTGGCAGTAATACCGATTAATGCATTTTCTATGGAATCCCTTGTGAATGCAGTGACAACACAGGCGCAGATAGGCATGGTATCAATATTTGTAATTGTTTTTGCGGGACTGATAACATTAATATTAAAAAATATTTGGAGCAGAAAATTCTTTTACAGGGGAGGAATGAGATGAAATTAGAACTAAAAAATGTTACAAAAGAATTCACAGGCAAGACTGTTTTGAATGGTATTGACGCTGTATTAACAAATGGAGTCTATGGTCTGCTTGGACCGAACGGTGCCGGAAAATCAACCTTAATCCGTGCAATCTGTAATCTGGACAGCCCTACACAGGGAGCGGTATTTTATGATGGAGAGCATATTGATAAATTGGGAGCGCAGTATCGTGAAATATTGGGATATGTTCCACAGAAAATAGGATACTATCCTGATTTTACAGCAGTAGAGTTTTTGAAGTATATGTCAATTTTAAAGGGGATTCCCAAAAGGTATCAGGAGGAGAGGATTAGGGAAGTATTGGAGCTCGTTAATCTGACAGATACGGGGAATAAGAAAATGAAGCATTTTTCGGGTGGCATGAAGCAGCGGATTGGAATTGCCCAGGCAATATTAAATCATCCTGAAATCTTGATTCTGGATGAACCTACGGTTGGGCTTGATCTAGAGGAACGCATGAAGTTTAAGCAGTTTATCAGTGAGTATTCTGCTGACAGAATCATTATTTTTGCCACGCATATTGTTTCGGATATCGAGGATATCGGGAATGAAATTCTGATTTTAAAAGACGGAAAAATAAAGGTTCAGGCAGCACAGGAAAGGCTTCTGACAACGCTTACGGGAGCAGTTTGGGAGTGTGAGTGTGGGAAAAAAGAAGCAGCAGAATTAAAGAAAAAGTATAAAGTTTCTAATACAAGGGTAAACGGAGAAAAGATAATAGTACGGGTGATTTCAAAAGAGAAACCGGGAGAAAATGCTGTGCCGGCAGAAGGGAGCCTGCAGGATTTGTATCTGTTTCTTTTCAACCGGGAAACCTAAGAAAGTAGAAAAAGGAGTATGGATGATGTTTTGTTACGAAATAAAAAAAGTGTTAGGGATTAAGAAACGGGTGGCAATTGGTATTTTGCTGGCTTTGACAAGTATTTATGCACTATACGGAATGGTATACCGTTCCGCAGAACAGGGGATTCAGGAACCGTTTTTGGACTTTTCAGCATTTATTGACAGCTTAGGAATGGTAATGCAATTTATTGTTATTTTTATTGTAAGTGCGTTATATCCAATGGAACAGGAAACCGGTATGACACCGATGCTGCTTGTGACGAAGTATGGTGAAAAAAATATGGACAGGGTTAAGGTAGCCGCAGCTCTCGCCGTTACAAATCTGTTAGTTGTCATGAAGGGGGCTGTTGTTTTTTGCGGATGTTATTTTGCGAAACATTTGAATTTTGACGATATGGTTTCAGAGTCGTATGCGGTAAGCCTTAGTTCGGATCCGCTGGTACAGACATACGGAAATATAGTATGTATACAGATGATAGGATTTGCGTTAGGGATTAATTTTATTGCGCTCGTTTGTCTGCGGTTATCCGTCAAGATTCAAAAAAGCTTTGTTACTGCTATAGTCTGTGCATTGCTTTGTTTTATTCCGGGGCTGATACCGGAAAGTGTACCTGTGCTGGGGATTTTAGGCAGCCTGAGTCCGATGTGTCTGGCAGGCAGGGATTCAACCTATCGGGTATTGTTTCAGAGCGGTTCTTATGCGTGTACAATACTTCATGTTGGCTTTCTAACTTATAGCGTACTGATATTCCTTATGATAAAATGTTACCAACCTGTACGAGCTTAAGCGGGCGGCCTTCAATTTCCTCCATCGCAAAGTTAATGCAGTGCTGTCCCACAGAAAAGAAATGCTTAACATGTCTGTTTCCCCGGCAAAGAAGGGATAGCGCATGCGCTATCCCCCATCTTAAACATTACAAGCATTTGCAAAATCTCTTTTTATTACCATTTTATCTGCATAAAATGGCTGTTTCCGTAAGCAGTGCTCCTTCAAACCGCCAGCACTTCATAACTACCCTCTATTGTGTGGTTCCAGCATCTTCTGTACTTCCGGATTCTGTAGTGTCCGTTTCCGTGCTCTCTGTCTCTTCCTCTGTATCACGGTAATCCTCAAGGGTGCCCGTAAAGGTCTGTGCCACACTGGAGCTTACCGTATATACCTTTGTCTTATCATCGTCTGAACACACATAATCATTTCCTGTCGATTCATTAGAATTGCCGAAATAAATATTGCAGACGGTACCTTCCTGCGACTTTAACACTACCGTTTGTACCGGCTTATCCAGACCATATTCCTCCAGATTCGCTATCTCTTCCAATGTTCTCTCCGAAGTCATATCTGTAACAGCTGAAATCGCACTTTCAACTGCACTGGCATTAACCCGAAAGCTGTCATCACCTGAAAGCTTCCATGTGTCACCATCCTTTACAAAGTCTACCTGTTGTCCATCTAAATTAAACTGTATAAATACCACATCTGAAAGCTCCAATGAAAGCACCTTCTCTGAAGCATCGGTATTTTGCTCTTCCTGATTCTTTAGATTATTGTGTCTTATAACGTAATATACAGAAATCAGGGCTATCATAAGAAAAACCAGTATGATTAAATTACGTCGTTTCATAGCATCCTCCATTATTATTTATATCCCAAATTAACAGCTTCATCAATTCCGTTATCTGCGTTTTCTGCGGTAACAGATAACTCCACCTGCTATTAAGCATGCGACAGGAAGCACGATGCATAAAATGATTGCAAAAAATGATCCGCTTGCAGCAGTCACTGTCAGATACTGCGTCTCCATGGATTTGCTGGCAATGGATACCGTTGCCAGCAAATCCGTATCTGACAGCCAGTTTAAGGAATTGGTGTATATACAAAAGAGGGTTATACCTATCAGGATCTCGAAAAATACTTCGATGATTATCCGGATATCGAGTTTTTTGACCAACAGAAGACCGCAGAGGTAAGCTTAAATTCGGTTTCTTCGGGAGTTAAGATGCTTTGTATCGTGTTTGGCAGTATTACGGTTTTTGTCATCGTTATGGTAGTGGTGTTACTGGTGAGGACTAAGCTGTTAAGAGAAAGAAGAACGTACGGAATTCATAAGGCATTGGGATTCACCAACGGACAGCTGATGCGTTCTACAATGATGGCTGATATTCCGGTGATTGCTGTGGGAGCAGTAATCGGAACAATCGCTGCCCATCTGCTGGCGGATTCCATTGTGGCACTGTGCCTGTCATTTTGCGGGATCACACAGGGAAATATGTATATGAATCCTGTATTTGAGGTGCTGACCGTGCTGGGAATTACCGTTGCAGCGGTTCTGGCGGAGAGCATCTGTTCTTTGAAGATTCGGAAAATGGAACCTGTAAAGCTTATCACAGAGGAATAGGGAAAAATCAGATTAGGAAGTGTTATAGGATGAGCATATCAGGATTAACATACAGGAAAATTTAAAACAGTTTTTTTATACTATTAAGTATCGTCAGCACTGTTATTCGTATTCGTAAAGAGAAAAATAATCAAAATTAACAGCATATTGCACACATCAAGGTGTATCGGAATGAGGAATTTACAGCATTGCAGAGACTGCAAAAGCAAACAATCTGAAACCATATGATTACTTTGAACATCTGCTTATGGAGATACCGAAGCATCTGGATGATACTGACAGAACCTTTCTGGACGACCTGCTCCCCTGGTCATTGAATCTCCCTGCGACCTGCCGGAAGCCCAATAAAAATGAAGTGAAATAAGACTGGAGCAAATCTGTTATTATCATACAGGTTTGCTCCGAGTTTGTATAGGTATACATTATCTACCGTTTATATTGTACTATCCATATAGTTCATGATATAAACATCATGACAAGGGCAGCCGCACCGCCAGCCATATAAAGACTATTTATAATCAGACAGACCTTCATCAGAGGGTTTTGCACTTTGGCTTTGACATAAGAAACAATTGTAAAGAGTCCACTGAATATCATGAATACGGCATAGCAGGAAATCATAATTTCAGCTGTGGGTGATTCTAGTGCCCATTCATTTGTTCTCAATGGAAGAATTGTCCACGGTATAAAGAGCATGGCAGTACTGACTATGGTTAGAATTTTATTTTTCATAATGATTACCTCTTTTCATTTTCTTCTGCTTGGAAAACGGATAGAACATAAAGATACACAAATAAATAACTGCAATTGTAATAAAAATTTTTTTTATCATAGTAATTATCTCCTTTCATTCTGCCCAAAAAAGAGGCAGGAAATGGTTAAACATAAACAAGTGAATGCAATGGCAACGGGTATCCATGGCACTAGTTTGATATCCCCTGCAGAAAGATTGGATGCCAGTTTTCCATATTCAGATGTGATCACATAGAATGGATAGCTCATCGGATAGGAAAACCATGCCTTTGTATTTATGATCAGTACAGAGGGTACAATAGAGGCCAGTCCAATACCCATTGAAAAAATCGGTGTCTGGATACATACTGCTGTCATCCAGAAAAATGCAAGCATTGGAATAGAGGAAAGATATACAAGTCCTGCCTCTTTTAGCACAAATAATGGAGAAAGCATAAAATGATAATGCTGTGTCTGGGTTGCAATGGCGGCACTGATAAAGTACATACCAGTCATCATTAGAATTTGTGTGGCACCCAGTGCAAGGAGTATAGTAAACTTTGCCAGACAGAGCTTCAACGTGTTTATAGGCAGTGCAAGCATTTTGAGGATTCCTTTATTGCCCCGTTCTGTCTGTGTGAGCAGTACCGTGCTGACCACCATACTTGCAGGATACATAAACCAGGTCATCCCAAGGAATCCCTGTATCAGAAAATTATTTTCCGGGGAGATTCCGATTCCCTCTGTTTGCATTTTAAAATTCAGATCTGCGTTAAGGATTGCAAGAATCCAGAGGACCACTGTGGCAGCAAGTAAAATAAGTAATATTTTAGAACGGTGTATTTTTTTAAATTCCACGCCGATTAATGATAAAAAATTCATGTTGACCTCCATTCAGCCGCTTCATTACGGCATAAGTAATAAAAAATAGTCTTTAAACCAAAGCCCTTCTGATTCGTAAAAATGAAAGCTCTGCAATTCCGATCACCAGTAATTCCAAAACGGAAGCAGTTAGAAACTGGGATACTGTTTTATCTGTAGCTTCAGTAAGTACCTGAAGTGGTAGTGCAAATGGGAATATCTGCAAAACAAAATGGTTTGTGGATGCGATCATGGTTGCTGCAAAAACACATACAACCCCAATCCCAAGGGAAATCCACATATTACTGTATGCCGAGGAAATTGCCAGTGACAGCAATACGACAGGCAGCAGAAGTATAAAAAAATACCCAAAATTTTTTAGTAAATCGGTATACAGACCATCGTAAGTGTGGAACCAGTGAAGGGAGCAAAATAAAAAGGTTATGGCTTCCGTGGCTAAGACTACAATACTCATACCGATCATAAGTATAAATTTAGCAAAAAATATGCCGCTTTCCCGAATAGGAAGAGTCTGCATTTTCTGTGCTGCATTATCCGCATATTCTGTGTGATACATAATACAGGCACCGGATATGATAAGCAGAACATTTAGCATGGCCATCATAGTCCAGTTTTCATCCAGCAGAATCCGGAGTGGAGACTGTTGTAAACCGGTAAAGAGTTCGGAACGGACAGCCATATTGATAACTGGCAAACAGGAGGCAAGGATTGCTCCGGCAATAAATGCAGGGTAAAAACCGGTTTTTTTCATTTTTTTGCATTCTAAAAGGATATTCATCTTACACAACTCCTTTGCTGATTATCTTCATTTATCATGGCAAGAAAGGTATCTTCCAGATTATCGGTAGGGTAACCTTGAAATGCTGCATTTTCTTTTAAATCCTCTAAGCTTCCCTCAAATAAAAGATGACCGTGATTGAGGATACCAATGTTGTCTGCCATTAACTCAACTTCTGAAAGTAAATGGGAGGATACGAAAACGGTACAGTCATATTTTTCCGGTAAAGAACGGATCAGTGTACGGATTTCATGGATACCTACAGGGTCCAGCCCATTGGTGGGCTCATCCAGTATTAAAATAGGTGGTTTTCCAATTAGTGCACCGGCAAGTCCCAGCCGCTGTTTCATGCCCAGAGAATATTTTTTTGCAAGACGGTTTTTGAATTCTGTCAGTCCTACAAGCTCTAATGCTTCCGATACGGCAGATTTTGGAAGTCCCAGAATTTTCTGTATAATTTCCAGATTTTCTTTGCCGGTTAGATTTCCATAGAAAGCAGGGGATTCAATAAAGGAACCTGTTTCTTTTAAAATAGAACCCCGGTTTTCGGGATATTTTTTACCGTTGATGTGGAAATTACCACTTGTTGGCTTCGTAAGACCTAAAAACATTTTCATAGTCGTAGATTTTCCTGCACCGTTTGGTCCGAGAAAACCGTATACCGTTCCCTTTGGGATGTGAAGGCTGACTTTGGAAACCGCAGTAAAACCGGAATAAGTTTTACTTAAATTTTCTGTTTCAATAATATTCATATTGTTTTTCTCCTTTCTCTATAGGTATTTGCAAAACTAGATTTTTTCTGTAGCTCGTTGTGCAATTACCTAATCTTCCTTTAGTCTATATAAATTACTTTGCAATAACCTTCTGGCTACCTTACATTTACCTTACATTTTTTAAGAAAAGGATTGCGGGGATTATTTTATGGTATAATGAGGAAAAATTACTTGATTGTAAGAGTATTTGTTTTGAATGTATATTGGGAACTTTGTTTATGATATAGTGAAGACAAATTTACTTGCTTGCAAAAATAAATTTGTCAACTGTGATCATTAGCTTTGTTCCATGGTACAATGTACACAAATTCACTTACTTATAAGGATGATGTTTCTGAATGCCATCATGAGCAACGCTCATGATATGTAAAAGCAATGGGAAAATATAAGAAATTTCAGGAGAAGGTGAATGATGGAAAATGGATATTTAAAAAGGAAGAGAATTCTGCTTGTGGATGATGAGCAGGAACTGCTGGACATGGTGGTATCTGTTTTAGAAGAAAATGGATTTTTTAATGTAAGGACGGCGGGAAGTGTTAAGGAGGCGGTCACAGCCGCAGATGAATTCCAACCCGAACTGGTGATTTTAGATATTATGCTTCCTGACGGGGATGGATTTTCTTTAATGAAGCAGTTGAAAAGCAAAGCAGATTATCCGGTACTGTTTTTAACTGCCCGGGGTGAAGATGAAGATAAGTTTAAAGGATTTGGTTTAGGGGCAGATGACTATGTAGTTAAACCATTTCTTCCCAAGGAGCTGATTTTCAGGATTATGGCAATTTTACGCAGAAGTTATAAGGAGGAGAATCCACTGGTAAAGCTGAAAGACAGTGAAGTTGATTTTGAGCGGGCAGAAGTTGTGAAAAATGGCGAACATATTGCTCTGACAGCCAAGGAGTTTGCCCTACTGTCTGTTCTCTACCGTAACGCCGGACGTATTGTAACAATTGATGCACTTTGCGAAGCAGCATGGGGAGATAATCCCTATGGATACGAAAATTCCCTAATGGCACATGTACGCCGCATTCGTGAAAAGATTGAAAAAAACCCTTCTAAACCGGTATCCTTGATAACGGTAAAGGGTTTGGGATATAAACTGGTGATAGAGGAAAAATGGAGTGAATAATGGAATGCAGGACGGAGGATTGCTATGAAAAGTATTTTAAAATTAATAAGGCGGTTTACCGGTATTTTGCTGATTAGTTTCATATTGATTCTTATCTTAAATATTGCAGTGGCAGCCAGGATCGCCTCTAAACAGACAGCGGGCCGTTCTCCGTGGACAACGGCGGTGGAAACTGCAAAGGGGCTGCAAAAAACAGAAAATGGATATATTTTAGGAAAAGACCAGATGATGGAATTAAAAAGTGAAAATATATGGGCAGTCTACATTGATAATGATACACATAAAGTTCTCTGGCATACGGAAAATCTTCCGGCTGAAATACCGCTGGAATATTCCATTTCTGAAATTGCATTTCTTACCCGGGGATATGTAAAAGATTATCCGACATTTACAGGCGGGGCAGAAGGGGGGCTGGTCGTTCTGGGGTATCCCAAGGATCGGTACTGGAAGGAAATGTATCCAAGCTGGGATTATGATTTCATTGCACATCTGCCTCGTACGGTCTTAGCTATGCTTGGCTGCAATATTGCTCTAATTTTTTTAATTTATGTAGTAACCAATACAGGACTTTTAAAATCAGTCAGACCAATTGCGGAGGGCATACAGGCACTACCAACCGGAAATCCTGTTCGTGTAAAGGAAAAGGGGTTATTGTCCGAATTGGCATCAAAGGTGAACCAAACTTCCGAGGTGCTCCAGTTCCAGACATACCAGTTAAAGAAAAAAGAAACTGCAAGAGCAAACTGGATTGCAGGAGTCTCCCATGACATCCGTACCCCGCTATCCATGGTGATGGGGTATGCAGGGCAGTTGGAACAGGATTCCCATCTTACGAAGGAGGAACGTAATAAGGCAGGTGTTATTTTAAAGCAGAGCAAAAGAATGAAAAATCTGATCAATGATTTAAATCTTGCCTCAAAACTTGAGTACAACATGCAGCCGGTAAAAACCAGTCAAGAAAATGCAGTTGCCCTTGTGAGACAGGTGGTTGTGGATTTTATCAATATGGATATTGAGAACAGGTATCCTGTAAAATGGCTGACAGAGGATACGCTTGCCAGGTGCACTGTCAATGCGGATAAGGAACTGTTAAAGCGGGCAGTATACAATTTAATCCAGAACTGCATGAATCATAACGAAGACGGGTGCACAATTTATGTATCTGTAAGGGCAGAACAGGGAAAATGTGTTATCTGCGTAGAGGATGATGGCTCGGGAGTTTCGGATGAACAGATAGAAAAATTAAATAATACACCGCATTACATGGTATGTGATGAAAATATCACGACACAAAGACATGGTCTGGGATTGCTGATTGTGAAACAGGTGGTGGCTTCCCATAAAGGGGAAACAATCATTGGACATAGCGGTTATGGTGGATTTGAAGTGAAGCTGGTGCTTCCCGTGGAACCAGCGGTTTCCTAAGTTATCATGAAGCGGAGGGGCTGACTTATGAATCCTATTTCTCGTTTCGTCAAAGGTTATATAACACTTTGGAAACAAATCCAATATTGCACATGAAACAATATCTTCTTTAGTTCCTTTTGCTTCTTTTCCACAATATGCACATAACATATGTATAAATTCCTTACTCTTGTTTCATCTGCCCTACAATCCGAATAAAACGCTCTTGTGCTTGACTATCGGTTTTAACAAGGTATTCATTAAATTTTCCGCTTGTAAGTAGGTTTATGTAAGTTATTCTACAATAATGTTGTAGAAAATATAAATGCCGCTGTCCATATATACCGATTTCAAAATGTCCTGTGTCCGTACTCTTGATTATGGAGTGCTAAAACTATTGTTTATTTCAATATTTTTAGCACCTTGCTAATTGAATAAAGGCTTTGCACCTTAACCGCTTATCTGTTATAATCAAGATATCATATTACGGCACATATATAGAAAGTAGGTGATTAAATGGCTATGACTGATAGCCAATTCAAATTCCAATTTTTTTACAACTTTCTCTTAGCTTGGTATTAGTATATAGGTTGTTACGAAACGTAGGTCAGTGCGTGTTGTAATTCTTGTCCCATTCTTCAAAAAAGTACAATGTTTGCACACGATGTTCCCTTATACGTCTTTTCAGGAAATCCGAAAACATATGTGCATTTAAAAGGATAATTTGACAAATTTTCATATGATGCAATCTTAAGGTTAGCTTAAGGTTGCATTTATTTTTTCTTAAAGAGGAAGGCTTATGATAGGGAATATAAGGAAGTCACAACATCTGATATACTGGATATGCGGTAAGGGGTGTCATATTTGCAGAAAGCATATTCCTTTTTTGATAATACCGGAAACAGATGAAGGGCTTGGAAAAACAGAAAGGATAATAGCGATGATTACATTATCACATCTTACAAAAACCTATAAAGGGAAAAGGGTGGTGGATGATCTGTCATTTACTTTAAGGAAAGGAACGCTCTTTGCGCTACTTGGCAGTAACGGAGCAGGGAAAAGCACCACCATTAAAATGATTCTCGGGTTAGTGAGGAAGGATAGCGGTGAAATGGTCATTCCGAAGGGAACAACGATTGGTTACTCGCCGGAAACACCGTATTTTCCTACATTTCTGACCGGATTGGAGGTGCTTCAATATTATGGGGAACTGCAAAAGATTCCAAAGGAAGAATTAAAGGAAACGTGCGGACGTTTGATGGAGCTTGTGAGCCTCTCCCCGGATAAGACAAAGATTAAGGTTTATTCGAAGGGAATGCTGCAGCGGCTGGCTCTTGCCCAGGCACTTCTCGGTAATCCGCAGGTATTAATATTGGATGAGCCCTGTGCAGGAATGGATGCTATGGGGAGGATTGAAATGATTGAGATTATTGCAGGACTCAAAAAACAGGGGAAAACGATTCTTATGAATTCCCACATTTTAAGTGATATGGAAAAGGTTTGTGACGAGGGAATCATCATGCAACAGGGAAAGGTCATGCGGACCTTTACAAAGGAAGAAATTGGTGAAGAGGGGAGCTTAGAGGATATTTTTGTAAAGACGATAGGAGGGAGTGCGAAATGAGAGTCATCCTTATCAGCGCATTAAGAGAACGAATACGGAGAAAAGAGTTGTATATCGTTGTTGCAATCGGTATATTTCTGATTCTGTTATGCAGTAGTGATGGTACCAGTATCACAATGAACGGGGAGCCGGTTACCGGTTTTAATAATATGTTTATGGTTATGCATGTACTGGTGAATGCAATCGGTTGTATATTGGCAGTGATGTTAAGTGTAAAAACTATTCCCAATGAGTATGAGCGTAAAAACAGTCATCTTGTATGGGTACGGAGAATCAGCCAGACAGCCTATCATGGAGGACTGGCTGCCGCAAATGTGCTTGCATCTGTGATTTCGGTTGGAGTTCTCTATATGATACTTGCCATTTATGTGATGGCAAACGGTTATACAGAACGTCTTTTTGCGATGCTTCCTGCATTTTGTTTGATTGCAGTCAATGTTTCTATGGTTAGTCTGTTAGTCAGTGTATTAAGTATCCGGCTGCCGGGTATGGCAGTAGGTGCACTCGGTATTTTGTTTGCAGGTCTCGGTATTTTTCATGGATTATTGGAAATATTTAAAAGCATGGCTGGCGGTATTGGTGGGAAATGTATGTCTGTTCTCTTGCGGCTCGTTCCGGATTTACATGGAATCCAAAAGCAGGCATATAATTTGGTAATTGGTAAACAGGTGGAGCTGCATTTGCTCTTTATAGGTCTTCTGGCAATATGGATTTTTTCGCTTGGCTTGTTTGTATTTAGAAGAAAAGAGGCATAGAAAGGGGAGATTTTGATGAAGCTCTGGAAAATCGGATACGCTGTAATGGGTATCGTATTTGCAGCGGGCAGTATGATTACTGGGGAATATGGATTATCGGAGGTAGACAGAGAAATATATGACACTGCGGTTTCCTTAGATTCGGATATGCAAAACATAGGATTTGAAGATTTTTCTGTAAAGGATTATAAGGTACGGTTTTATGATGGGAAGCATGATTATGTAGTGGTGCCCAGTGATGAACCTGAGGCGCCGGCAAACGTTGTCAAAGAACAGGCTGTGTTAGATGTATTTGCCGGGACGACGATTGATGTGGATGGAGAGTATCAGGTACTGCTGCCGTCTTATGGACAGTTTTCCAACCTCTTTGACGTGTTGGGAACAGCGGAAACGGTTACTCAGGGGATGACCGAAGGAACAATGGCATTTACGGAAGATTCCTACAGCAGAAATTCTCAGGTAGCAACCATATGGCATGAGGCATTTCATGCGTGGCAGTACACAAAATGGCAGAAGGAGATTGATGCGGTGACGAAGCGGATGAATCTAAGTGCCGAGGAGAGCAGGGAAGATATCATTGTAAAGGAAGTGGATTCTGATCAGGAGATGGTAACAGCCTTTGAGCAGGAAATGAAACTGATTACGGAAGCATATGAGGAGACAGCGACAGAAAGAAAAAAAGAAAAGATTAGTCAGGTGTTAGAGATAGCAGAACAGCGGGAGAAATATTTATCAGATTCTGTCAATGCCATGGAATATTTTCTTGAAGATTTGGAGGGAAGTGCCATGTATGTCGAGAGTATGGTATACCGTAAACTGGAAGGAGAAGCAACTTGGAAAGAATATTACTTAGGTGAGTTTTCGTATGAAAATGGAAGTGGAAAATATTATCATCTGGGTATGTTAAAAAGTCTTCTGTTAGATGAAATGCTGCCGGGATGGCAGAGCAGATTTTCTGCTAGCTACGGACTCAATAAACTGCTTTATGAATGTGTGCAGGAATAGGTTATTTTTTACTCATTAGCCCGCCGTTTGTTGCGGGCTTGTTGACTTCTAATCAGGTACAGGATATAGTTGTGAAAGGATACAATATGGAAAGGGAAGCATTTATATATGAAGGATGGAAGATTTGTCATTCTGGCAGCAGATGATGAGGTGGAGCTTTTAGCAGCACTGGAATTATTTATGGAAAAAGAGAATATGCAGTTAATTAAGGCAGCAGATGGTGTAGCTGCCTTAGAACTGTTTGAAAAATTTCAGCCGGATCTTGTGCTATTGGATGTTATGATGCCGGGGCTTGACGGATTTGCGGTATTAAGAAAAATTAGAGAGCAGAGTAGAGTGCCTGCCCTAATGATGACGGCAAGAACGGAGGATTATGATAAAATACTGGGACTGGAGCTTGGAGCAGACGATTATATTACCAAGCCATATAATCCGTTGGAGGTAATGGCACGGGTAAAAGCACAGCTTCGGCGGTGTTATGACTATCAGGAGCAGAAAGAAGAAACGGAGGTACTATATGCCTTTGATCTGGAACTGAATCTGGCAGAGTGTCAGGTACGGAAAAAAGGGACAGAGATTTCCCTTACAAAGACAGAGTTTAGAATTTTAGAGCTTTTGATGAAAACACCGGGACGTATTTATACAAAACAGCAGATTTTTGATTATTCATGAGAGGACACCTATATGGGAGATGACAGTACCATAATGGTGCATATCAGCAATCTTAGGAACAAGATTGAAGATGAGCCGAAAAAGCCGAAAATAATCAAGACAATTAAGGGATTAGGATATAAATTTGAAAAAGAGAAGTAGGACGGATGCCTGACTGCTGACAGTACGGCAGGTAACGATGCGTCGGGTTTGTGATGGGCAATAATCGGATGTTATGGGGGGAGAGGCTATGGTACAGGGGAACAGAAAGGAAAAAAGGAAGAAGGGGAGCATATTTTGGAAATTAATCGTAAGTTATGTCATTTTTTCCATGATTGCCATTGTTGTCACAATGATCAGTGTGGCGGTATCTATTTTCATTTCCTTTGGTGGAAGTATAAATCCGTATTTTCCGGGGATTTTAGTGGAGGATGGTAAAATTGGGAATCTGACAGAAATAGATAGTCTTGGCGGCTGGGTGGAAGAGCTGGATGAAAATTATCAGGTGGTAAACACATATGGAAGGAAACAGACGTCAGAGCAATCCTATACACCGGAGCAGTTGCTCGCCATGACCGCACAGAAAAAGGCAGAGAGTATATATACATATGATAAACTGCCGGCTTCGGATCCTTCGGGTTATTATATATACTGGCAGCAGAGGGAAGGCGGATATTATCTCATGTTTTATCCGAGAGATTCCTTTATGATTACTTATAATTTTGATATTGATAAGGTGTTTACTACAAATGTGGGAAACGGAGTATTATTAGTGATACTTACGCTGCTATTGATTGATGTATTTTGCATGAGTTTTTATATTTTCAAAAAGATTAAGCGGCCATTGGATGGTCTGATATATGGTATGGAACGGGTGGAACAGGGAGAGGAAAAGGTGGAGTTTCCGTTACAGACCGAGCGTGAGTTTGTGGAGATTGGGGAAGCATTTAACCGGATGACAGAGCGGTTGGCATTGCAGAAGGCTGAAAATGAAAAAATGGCGAAAAGCCGTCAGAAAATGCTGTTGGAGTTATCCCACGATATTAAAACACCGGTAGCCACCATAAAAAGCTATGCCTCGGCGTTAGAGGAGGGAATGGTCCCGGAAGGAGAGCGTTTGAAATATTATCAGACAATTGCATTGAAGGCAGACAGGGTAAATAATATGTCGGAAGATCTGTTTACTATGCTTAAGATGGAAAGCACGGATTATCCGTTAGAGCTTATCCGGATAGATTTTGCAGAGCTTACCCGCCAGATTTGTGCAGAATACTATGAAGAAATTACGGGAGCCGGATTTGTCTTTGATGTTGAGATTCCAGAGAATGCCATTTATGTAAAGGGAGATGAAAAGCTGCTCACGAGAGTAATTGGTAATCTGCTGATTAATGCGAAAAAGTATAACCGGACGGGCAGGCAGATTAAAATTAATATAAAGGAAGAGAAAAAGCAGGTGTGTCTTTCTGTTACAGATGACGGAGATTTGATTGAACAGGCAGTAAGGAATACCATGTTTACTGCCTTTGTCCGGGGAGAGAGTGCAAGAAACAGCAGCGGAGGAACAGGGCTTGGACTTGCAATTGCGAAAGCGGTTATGGAAAAGCATGGTGGAAGCATTTACTATAGGGAAGAGAACGGGTGTAATGTGTTTGGTCTGAGGCTGGCATTATCTGAGGGAACCCAGTTGCATATCTGTTGAAAAAGAGATACTGTTAATGTACAATATAGTCATATTTACAAATTATGGGGTGTAGGGTAACAATGAAACATGGTAAGAGGTATCAAAGATACAAAAAAAATATTAGAAAGTGGAATGCCTTTGGGACATGGCTGGATTATGTATGTCCGGAATGCGATAAAAAACAAACATTCTTTTTTGACAGGTATGATGCGGTATGTTGTGTATATTGTGACAGTTGGATTGATAAATCCTGTGGCGATCCGGACTGTCCATTTTGTGCGAATAGACCAGATACTCCATCAGAAGCATTATTTTATCAAAAAGAGTGCAGGGGAATGAGAAAAGAATACATGAGAAAAAATTACCAGCATAAAGATAGTGGTGCTCAAAGACATCAAATGAGGAAAGAAGAATACCAGATTATAATGGAGAATAGGGAGTTACGCTAAGAGCAGGAGACGTATATTTCTTATGCCAGTACAGATGATACAGTTTCATTTAATGAAAAATATGCGGATCAATATATGAAGAATGCAGACTGATAGGAATGGGGTGAATATAAATCAAAACAATCTCGTTAAGGAATCCGGTTTCGTTTAAGGATTTGAAAATAAAACATAGTATCGGACAGTATACCTTCGTTCGTGGGTGCATTGCGTATAATGACGAGGTTTATTTTCTCTTTTCAGAGCATGTACCAGAGAGGATTCAGGGGATGTTTGTGGATACACAGGCAAACACCAGATATATAGCAGTTCATGGTATTGTGGATTGGATAAATGAAGAGCTGGTATATGATGAATGTCTTGACTTTGGTGTGCATGAAATGAACTATCACCATATACAGCCTGTTGGCGAAAATATATTGCTCCTTGGAGCCAGAAGCCGTCTGCAAAAAAATGGGATGTATGAGAAGAATGCCTGTATTGTAAATCGGCAGGGAGAAATTTTGCGGGCATTTTGCCTTGGTGATGGAATTGAAAATTGTATTGTGACAAAGGATGAAAGAATTATTACCAGTTATTTTGATGAAGGCGTGTTTGGAGATGCGCCATTTGGAAATAAGGGATTGGTGGTTTGGGATTGTATGGGACACCGCATATGGGAGAATAAAAAATATGGGATTATGGACTGTTATGCGATAAATGTGGATGAATATGAGAATCTATGGTTTTATTATTACACAGAATTTGATTTGGTTCAGACAGATTTTAAGAGGGATATTGTGTATCACCCGGAAATAAAAGGAATGACAAAATTTCTGATTACAAAAGGGAGGCAGCTGCTATGTGATGGCGGTTATAATAATTATGGAGAGTTTTACAAGATGGATATTTTATATGACCGTTTAGGTGATAGGGAGTCCGTTAATTTGGAGCATAATGGAAAAATTTTGCTCTTAAAGGATGCGTTTTTTCGCAGTTCTAAGGCAATATTTGTGGATAACAGAGAAAACATTTATTTTAAGGATATAATGTACATAAATTAACTAGCTTGCAAGGGTGAATTTGTGTGCATTAATGAATGTGCGGAGCACATGATTTAATATATGTATAGTGTGCTGGAAAGGATAAATGTATGTCTGGCAGCCTCTAAGATATATGAAAAGTTAAAGAAGCAGTATGGATTCAAAAAAATCGAAATGAGAGAAACATAAGAAAAAATGAGCTTCGCAATTACCTAAAAAGGGTGGGAAAGAGGATGATCAAATGAAGAAATCATTTAAAGATATTTGTAAGAAAACGGACAAGAACGGAGGAAACCGGGAAAACCAAAGTACGGAAGAATTCCATCAGGATTTGTCGCAGTCACAGCCTGCAGGAATGGTTTTTGTGATACAGCTTTTGATGAAAGAGCCTGTTAAAATGCCGGACAAAGAACATATGATTACCGTTATGAAGAAGCATTTATCAGAGGTGGATTGTTTCACTTATGATAAAAAGTGTGCGGGATTTGCGGTGACAAAATATGAGGCAGAATTCAAAGAAGAAAAGATTCCGCCACAGTTAATGATAATGGAAAGTGTAAAATTTGATGATAGTAAAATTGAAGCTTTTGAGAGAAGACAGTTGTGGAATTGTGAAAATAGTGAACAGATACTGAAGGATTGCCATTATCAAGTGGTGGCTATGGATATGTTAGCAGCAGGACTTTCTGCAAAAGAACGGGCAGAGCTTGACATGGATTTTTTAGAGGCAGTTGTCGAACTTTATCCGGAATGTGAGGCGGTCTATTTACTAAGCTGTGGAAAAATGTTTACCGCAGATGACGTTCGAAACCACCAGATTCCCAGGGAAGCCCGTTTTATCTATTTTGGTGTAAATGTGCGATTTTTTAATATTCAGGGAACAAATGATATGTTGATAGATACGCTTGGGATGGGTACTCTGTTTTTGCCGGATATTCAGTATCATTTCCATGATATGGAACCGGACTGGATAGTTAATCATGCTTATGATATTGCTTCGTATATTTTTGAAAATGACGACCCGATTCAATCCGGGGATGTGGTGGATGGAATTGTGGACGGTAAGATCAGTAGAGATGTACAGTGGAAGTGCCAATATGAAAATGCCCTGATTCAGCCTGCCCGTCAAGTACTTGATGTAAATATGGGAGAGTATGCGGCGGGAACAAGGGGATAAAAAGACGGGTATAAAATGGAAAATTATCATGGAATAAAGTCATAGGTATTGTAAAGGGGAATAAGATGGCAGATATTATTACAAAGATTATACGGGTCAAATATGATTACATAGCAATAGAAAACAAGGATTATGAAGGGAATAAGTGATATGACACCAGATGAAATCTTAAAATACTGTCTTGAAAATTTAGAAGGCACAGTTTTGATTAACAGTTGGGGAGAGCAAGGAGTATATTATAACCCCTGCAATAAGCTAAAGCGTGGCGTTTATATTTTGACAGTAAAAGAAAAAGATGGAGAAAATGATAAAAGCTCAAAATTAGATAGAGAAGGTGTATATCGTGTAAATCTGGGAGTGCGAAAGAATACATTTGAAGAATTGTTTGGAGCCATACCTAAACGTCCAGCTAAAGGTTGTATTGTTGATATGATGTATGATTTTTCGACAACGAATCAAATAATTCCACACCCTATATATGCGTGGATGGGGTGGATATGTGCTTTAAGTTTATCTGAAAAAACCTTTGAAGAATTAAAGCCTTATATTCAGGAAGCCTATGAATATGCAAAAGAGAAGTACGAGAAAAAGGGTCTTAAATGAAAGGGTGGAACAAAAGTAAAATACCCTTGTCTGACAATATTGATAAGAAGTTTGGAGAAAAATAATTTTCTATAAAAAAAGATTTTTGCCAAGATGAAGGAAGAACCGCAAATAATAGAAGAATTTTTTATGAGAGATTCTTGGTTTAATGGATTAATGGTAAGCTATGGAGGTAGATATGATACTAGAAAATAAATTAGGCATTATTGATTCGGTGGAACTTGCACGGGTTGAAGAGAAGATGAGCAAAAGAAGAGCTCTTGAATTGTTTGAAAGTGGTTATTTGGATAACTTAAAAGCAGGAACCTATAAAACTCTTTCGGAAATTCATAAATATCTGTTTGATGAAATTTATGAGTTTGCAGGGAAGATGAGGAACATAAATATTGCAAAGAATAATTTTAGATTTGCTCCTGCTGTGTATTTAAAAGCTGCTTTAGAAAATATAGAAAAAATGCCACAATCTAATTTTGATGAAATTATTGAGAAATATGTTGAGATGAATGTAGCACATCCTTTTTGTGAAGGGAATGGCCGCAGTACAAGAATTTGGCTTGATCTTATTCTAAAAAAAGAAATAGGTCAGGTAATTGATTGGAGTAAAGTGGATAAAGATGATTACCTACTTGCAATGGAGAGAAGTCCAATCAAAGATATTGAAATCAAACATATTTTGAAAATGGCTCTTACAGATAAAATTAATGACAGAGAAGTATATATGAAAGGCATTGACTACAGCTATTATTATGAGGGGTATTCTGTTTATAAAATGGAAGAACTATAGTCTTGTGATTATTATAAAAAGTGAAATGTGAAGCAGGAAAATAAAAGCTCGGACAGATATACGAAAAATTGGGTGTTGTGATAAAATGAAAGAGGTTGTGGCATATGAAAGAATTATACATACTAAGACATATTTACAATTTTGAAGGGGAAGATGGAAGCCGGTATCAGTTTGAGGATAAATTTCTGGGGATTTACTCTTCACAGGCAAAGGCAGAGCAGGCGGCAAACCACCATACGGGGATGAAAGGATTTCGACAATATCCGAGGGAGTGTTTTAAGATTGAAAAATGGGAAGTAAATCAGGATTCTGCATGGAGGGAAGGGTTTGTAAAAATGTATGAAGCAAATTTATGGGAAGAATCTGTAGAACAATATAATGAGAATAGTGGTGGATTTGATGTAAGCAGCTGGTTGCTTGGTGAAATACCATATAAGGAAGAAACACCATTAGAATTTGCAAAGCGTATGATGGATGAAAAATTCGGGCAGGGAAACTGGAATCTACAGGATGGATTGCTGGAAGAATACAATAATTTATTGCTGTATGGTGAAACCGGATTTGAGCAGGAGTGTGGGGAAGGGGATTAAGGGATAAAATGGCAGAAATATATATGTTATGGCATCTATACTGGTATATAGATGATGATGGATATGAAGAAGATGAAGGTAAAATATTAGGTCTGTACACTTCGGAAGCGGAAGCAATGGAAGCTGCCAAAAGATATTACAAGCTTCCGGGATTTAATAAATATCCATTTGATTGTTTTGGAATTGATAAATGTACAGTAGATAAATATTCAAACTGGGAGGGGGGATTTTTCAGTCCTCGTGAGATTATTTATAATATTGTCAAAAAGAACGTGGATTTATGGAATCCAGAGGAACTGCTGCCCTATGCGCCAGACGATGAGTATGATATTGAATCGAAACAGATAGCGAAGCAGGTAAAGATTAATCACACGGTAGATGAATTGGCAGAAATTGTAGCTCAGGTATTTTCTAAGGGATTTGGCAGGCAGTATGACATAGAGCACTGTAGTGAGATAGCAGAAGCAATATATCGGGATTTGAACAAGGAATTTTCTAAGTAATTTCCACAGATTGTTCCATTGTTTTACCATTTTTGCAATCCTGTAAAAGACACAGGTGCTCTTTTTTTGACTTTTCGAACAAAAGGCGTATCTGTCAGAACTTAGGCTGGCCTAAATGAGAGAAAATAGTATCTTAAAATGGTCATGAATGGTATATGAAATGAATATCTGTATGGGGATAATGAGAATGTCATAGGGAAGTATATTTGATGAGAAATAGATAAAGCAAAAATAAGGGGTGGATGAAATCATTAAAGAAAATATAAATAGTGGTTGAAAAAATTCGTTGAAACGAATAGAATATAAGGTAAAGGGGTGACTTGTTATGAGAGGATATTTAACTGCAACAGAAACAGCGGAGCGCTGGAATATAACTGTTCGACGAGTTCAGGTACTTTGTAATCAAAATAGAGTAGATGGTGCAATAAAGGAAAGTGGAGTATGGCTAATACCGTTTAGTGCTAAAAAACCTGAAAGAATGAAATCAGGAAAAAAAGCAGAGGATACTAAACATTTAGAGGTGCTTTCACTTTTTTCCGGTTGTGGCGGTATAGATTTAGGCTTTGAAGGTGACTTTAAGGTGTTGTCTGCATCGGTCAACCCTAAGATAAATACGGATTGGAAAATCGAGAAAATAGATGAAAGATGGAGTAATTTAGGAAAAACATCTTTCCATACGGTTTTTGCAAATGATATAAAACCAGAGGCAAGAGCAGCATGGACAAACTATTTCTCCACAAAAGGGATTGATTCGGAAAACTACTATCTTGATAGTATTGTAGATTTGGTAAAATTGCAGAAAGAAAATAAAATTAATATTTTTCCTAAAAATATAGATGTACTTATTGGAGGCTTTCCGTGTCAGGATTTTTCTGTTGCAGGAAAACGTATGGGGTTTGAATCCAATAAAGGTCATGATGGTAAACAAATTACGAATGAAGAACCAACTGTTGAAAATCGCGGACAATTATATATGTGGATGCGGGAAGTTATTGGAATTACTAAACCTAAAGTATTTGTTGCTGAAAATGTAAAAGGGTTAACTAATTTAGATGATGCTAAAGAGGTTATTGAAAAAGACTTTGCCTCTGTTTGCAATGGTGGATATTTAGTAGTGCCGGCGCAGGTAGTTAATGCCGGAAATTACGGAGTGCCACAAGGACGAGAAAGAATAATATTTTATGGATTCAAGAAATCCGCACTTACTACTAAAGCGTTGTATGAATTATCAAAAGCAGTAATCTCTGAGGAATATTCTCCATACCCGAAAAAAACGCATTACATAACTGAAAGTGAAAAAAATACGAACATGCAAAAATATGTTACCGTAAAACAGGCATTAAGTGATTTAGAAGAACCTGAAACATCAAATGATATAAGCCAACAAAAGTATTCAAAGGCTAAATACATGGGAAAACATTGCCAGGGGCAACAGGAAGTGCGATTAGATGGTCTGGCTCCAACAATTCGTTCAGAGCATCATGGAAATATTGAATTTAGGAGATTGTCAAAGGAACATGGTGGAAAACATCAAAACGAACTGAAGAAAGGATTAAAAGAACGAAGACTTAGTGTGCGTGAGTGTGCTAGAATACAGACGTTTCCGGATGAATATCAATTTGTTATTCCTGCGTTAAATGGAAATAAGGCTGTATCGGGTTCAGAAGCATATAAAATTATTGGAAATGCAGTTCCTCCATTGTTAGGATATCATATTGCCAAAAGACTTGAGAAAAATTGGGATTTATATTTTGGGGAGGACGAAAATGATTATAACAACCAATAGAGAACCTTCATTGGAAGAGTTTGAAACATTGTGTGTAAAAATGTGCGATTATATGAATGATAGGGCATATAAAGAACCGGATTATTATTTATCTAAAGGGGCTCAGAAGTTGGAGCCGGAGGTAAAAAGTGCACTTGATATTGTTGCTAAGGGAACAATGTTTGAGAATACGATAGAAATTATTAGCGGACAGAGATTTCCTGATATTGTAGCAGCGGAATATTATGGTATAGAGGTAAAATCTACGAAAGATGATAAGTGGACAATGATAGGCGGTAGTGTGGCTGAGGGAACAAGGGTGGAAGATGTTGATCATATTTTTATTTTGTTTGGTAAGTTGCATAAGCCTGTGGAATTTAGAACACGCCGGTATGAGGATTGCTTATGTGATATTGCAGTTACACATAGCCCAAGATATAAAATTGACATGGAGTTACCAAAGGGAGAAACGATTTTTGATAAAATGGGGATAACCTATGATGAAATGAGAAAGTTGGATAATCCCATTGTGCCAGTAGTAAAGTATTTTCGTTCTATTCTGAAACCGGGAGAATCCTTGTGGTGGGTTAATGGAGAAGATGCAGCTTCGGGTGCTGCACCTGCAAAAATCCGTATGTGGAAAACTTTATCAAAAGCAGAAAGAGAAGATTTGATTTCACAAGGATTTGCATTGTTTCCAGAGTTGTTTAGTAATAGCCCGAATAAATACGAACGATTTACTTTATGGTTGGTTGCGAATCATGGTGTTGTATCATCTTCAATGAGAGATCCGTTTTCGGCAGGTGGACAAGTTGATTTTGAAATTAGTGGAAGAGTATATGAAAGGTTGCCGCAAAAGTATCATCAATTGGCAACATATAGTAATAAAGTTAAAGATGCTATTATGAATATAGATGAACAGACGCTGGTTACTACATGGGAAGAGGGTAATACAGAGTTAAAAAATAGAATGCAGCGTTGGATACAATTGGTCGTTAATGCTGCAATTTCTGAGACATTTGATGTTGCACAATTTTTGGAAGATGTATTTGATGATAATTAAAAAATAGAACGAGAAAATTTGGTAGCGCACTGTACAATGTTAACCTACATAATCCTATTCAATGATGAGTTTTATGTATCCGTCGATTTCTTTATTATATACATGTTTTCCGATGATTGAACGCAATTTTTCCACATCTTCTAAATCAGGACTTGCAAACTCTAAATAGCAGGTTAAGGAATCCTCCGTGTTGAGATTTTCATAGAAATCCGATATATGACAATAAAATTCATCAAGTATATCTTCCAACGGATACTGTGAAATCTCACTTGCATTTTCACCCTCTTCTAATTCAACTTCTTGAACAAATGATAGCGAAGTGACATATAGCTTTTCCTCTCCTTCAATTGCATATATATTATCTTCAATCTTGGAATAGGCATTATTGTTATATTTAGGGGCAGCATAATTCTTAATTTCTTTCATTGGGTATACTCCTTTTTTAATTTTTATGGTAGTTTGATGCTTATTTTTCCTGCATACGTTTTAAGCATTTTACAATTCTATCCCTGTTTTTCGCTGTTTTCATAAAGGCTGGAATCTGGTCAGCCTGTGTTCTCATTGTTCCATGTATAGGAGGCTTTTCACGCAGATCAGCGCTTAAATAATCTATCAAATAAGCCAAGTGTTCACGGTTAAGTGCCCAGACAAATTTTCTGTCATAGCTTGTTAAAAACCAAAGCTCAAACCCGAAAAACGGTTCCCGTCCATTTTCGATTCCCCCTGTATACCTGTATCCCAAAGATTTAAGGACTTTGCCTGGTGCAGTATATCCACAACATGGGCAGGCAACATAAAGCATAGGAAAGTGCTGCTTGCTGCTGTCAGAAATACTTACTCTATAATATCGTCCGCATTTGCTGCATTGGTTATTAACTTCATAGCAGTAAATATTGCGTTCTCTTGTCTTTGAATTTCCACAATTTGTACATCTAAAACAAACGATATCGTCATCTGCTTTTATAATGCCGGGACCATCACATTTCGGACACTTTACATAGAGTCCCGATGTGACAGCAGTACTAACACAATAGGTAAAATAAGGTTTATCTACGGTTCGTTTCATAAATATTCTCCTATCATTTTTTATACAATCCTTTCGCTTCTGGCAGGGCTTTGGTGATGCTTATTTTATATAACAAAAAGGGTTGGTTGTAAGTTTTTTTATTGTACCACAAAAATGAAAAAATTGTAAGCTGTTGTAAGTTCCGGTATGCCTGATTTTTTTTTGTGATGATAATTAATATCTGAAATGGTTAGATTGGTATCCCTAATACTGATATTTCTTTTGTTTTACCCGCACAAAAAGTAACGAGAAGGAAAAAATGGAAAAGGCATGCAGAGGCAAATGGAGCAGGTTCTTATAATGATAGATGGTAAAGTAAAAGATAAAAGTTTCCGATAATTAAAATGATCAGATAATTGAATGTCCATTTTCTATAGCTCCTCAGTTTTCAGAGTAGCGGCAAATCTTCTGCAAAAGACAGCTTTCCCCGTTATCACAAATTACGTATAGGACTTTAATTACACTGTCAGAAATACCCAGTTTTAGGTAAGCTTCATGATAAGCCATCTCTGTTTCACCAAATAAATAATTGAAGCGTTTCATTTCTTTTAATGAGTAATTTTCCATATTGAACCTCCGTTGGTACGAAATCGTACCATGGGATTATAGTATAAAATCATACTATTGCCAATAGTCTTTCAAAATTGCAGGAAAGGTTGAAAATGAAGGTGGAAGAGGGTGATTTCCGATTGTTAAACAGGCATATGAAAAATGTTTCGTAATTGATTACAATATAGAGAGAAGGGTGATGTATGTTATACGATAAGGATATCCGGGAACCGCTCTTTGATTTTCTGGAAGAAAAATATGGGAAAATACGTATTATCGAAGAAAAGCAAATGGGAAAATCCAGAGCGGATGTGGTTATGGTGATGCCATTGGCGGTATATGGTATAGAGATTAAAAGTGATGCAGATACTTATACCCGCCTAAAACGGCAGGTTAAGGATTATGACCAGTATTTTGATTATAATTATATTGTAGTGGGGACAAGTCATGCAATGCATATAGAAGAGCATGTTCCGGAATGGTGGGGAATTATCACGGTGGAAATAGAGGATGGCAGAGTTGATTTTTATGTATTAAGAAAGGCAAAGGAGAATCCAAAGGTAAACTGGAAGAAGAAATTAAGCATATTATGGCGCCCGGAGCTTGCCCATATCCAGGAGTTAAACCAGATGCCTAAATATAGACAGAAAAGCAAGGATTTTGTGATAGATAAGATTTTGATGAAGGTGTCAAAGGCAGATTTATATCAGCAGATTAGTGAGGAATTATTTGAGAGGGACTACAATGAGATTGAGAAACAGATAAAGGAATATCGGAGGAAGAAGGGGGAGGGTTTATGAAAGTCATGAAACGAATCCTGTTTATTATCATGAGTATACCGGTTTTAATCGTGGTATTGTTTATTGTATTTGAGATATTTGGAATGGTAGTAAACCATGCATCAACCGGTATACAGACTGCTAAACTAGAAAAAGCAGTAAAAGAGATTGATGATCTTAAAGTGATAGATACTTATAGTAAGACGGGAAATACAAGTGGAACTGGAAATCATGTGGATATGATGACCATTCTGATTGTTCAAACGGATGCCGGCATTTCTTCTTTGCAAGAAGCGCTAGAGGACTATGCTGACATGGATGAGTATGGGTTCAGAATCGAATCATTATCAGATGTTAACAAAGCCCATGAAGAACACGATTATTTATATAGTATTTATGATAATTTGAAAATACCGGAACAGGATGATAGTTGTTATTTAATATTTTGTGTGGATTCAGCACCTTTTGCAGATAATATACAGGGGCATTAGTTTAACAGTTACCTAAAATCCAATAAAGAGCAAAAAACGTTGTTTCTATAACACGATTTGTTAAACAAAAGGGAAGTCTTTGATGGCTTTCCTTTTATAAAAAAGAATGAATATCTGAAATCTATGGCTTCTTTTATTATTTGTCGAAATAGTAATCTATCCTGCATAGGAAATTCTTCATAAAAAATGTTCCCCAAAAAACGGAAACAAGTGAATATTGTACTGGGCGTCATTCCCGCCAGTTACAGGATCAGCAATGTATGGAAGTAGTTCTGGTGTGGATTATAGTCTTATCCGACTTTAATTGTGAATATAATGTGAATTATCAGTTAATATTTAGAAAGATATTGACTATTGGTCATTTTTGGACTATATTATCACTTGATAAATGACCGTTGTTCATTTTTGAAAGGAGAGATAAGATGGTTGCGGTAGGAAAATGGATTACAAAGCACAAAACGTTCATTATTATTTTGAGTGTTCTGTTGATTATTCCGTCTATTATAGGAATGGCAAAGACAAGAACCAATTATGATTTATTAAGTTATCTTCCGGATACTCTGGAAACTGTATCCGGGCAGGATATCATGGTAGATGAGTTTGAAATGGGTGCATTTTCAATGGTAATCGTTGAAAATATGGATATGAAAGATGTAAGTGCTTTAAAAGAAGAAATTAAGGGGGTTGATCATGTAAGTGATGTTCTTTGGTATGACAGTGTAATGGATATTTCAGTTCCGACAGAAATGCTACCAAAGGAGATTCAGGAGACATTATTTAATGGAGATGCAACGATGCTGATTGTATTGTTTGATGATACAACTTCAGCGGACAATTCCATGCAGGCAGTTACCAATTTGAGAAAGCTAGTTGGAGAAAAATGTTTTATATCTGGAATGACTGGCCTTGTAACAGATATTAAGGATTTAGCACTAAGTGAAATACCGATTTATGTCGTGATTGCGGTCCTATTTACATTCATTGTATTAATGATTACAATGGATTCTTTTGTTACACCAATTATTTTCCTGGGGGGTATCGGGCTTTCAGTTCTTTACAATCTGGGTAGTAACTATTTTCTTGGTGAGACCAGTTACATTACAACGGCATTAACAGCAGTTCTTCAGTTAGGTGTTACAATGGACTATTCCATTTTTCTTCTGGAGAGTTTTCGTGCGAATAAAGAACGTTTTCCGAATGATAAGGAAAGGGCAATGGCACATGCCATTTCCAATACGTTTCGCTCAGTATGTGGAAGTTCCCTTACAACAGTGGCAGGTTTTGCAGCACTTTGTGCTATGACATTTGCACTGGGCAGAGATTTAGGAATTGTAATGTCGAAGGGGGTTGTAATAGGTGTTATTGTGTGCGTTACACTGTTACCATGTCTTATTCTTGTATTTGATAAATGGATTGAGAAATGGTCCCATAAAGAACTGCTTCCAGCCTTCCATAAGCTGTCTGATTTCATTATCAAATACCGATGGATTGCTATCTTAATTTTTGTAATCGGTATAGTACCGGCTGCTTATGGCAATAATCATGTATCCATTTATTATAATTTGGATAAAGGCTTGCCGGATGATATTTCTTCTTCTATTGCGAATAAAAAGCTGGAAGATGAATTTAATATGAATGTAATGCATATTGTTATGCTTCCGTCCGGAATGGATTCAAAAGTAAAAACAGAAGTAATAAAAGATATGGAAAACGTAGAGGGCATAAAATGGGTAGTAGGAATAAATTCGTTTTTAGGAGCCAGTGTTCCTGAGTCTATGATACCTAAGGAATATAAAGAAATGCTAGCCAGTGATAATTATGAACTTATGTTTGTATGTTCTAATTATAAAACAGCTTCGGATGAAGTAAATAAGCAGATTGATGAATTGAATGATATTGTCAAGAAAGTGGATGATTCTTCTATGGTAATTGGTGAGGCTCCATTGACAAAGGATTTGATGGATGTAACCAATGTTGATCTGCGGAATGTTAACTATCTGTCAATTATAGCGATTTTTATCATTATTATGATTACCTTTAAATCTATTTCATTGCCTGTTGTTTTAGTAGCTGTTATTGAATTTGCAATTTTTATTAATATGGCAGTTCCTTATTACAGTAATACACCTCTTGTATTTGTTGCAAGCATTGTCATTGGAAGTATACAGTTAGGAGCAACCGTAGACTATGCAATTCTTTTAACAAGCCGTTATCATAAAGAGCGGGTAAGAGGTGCCGGTAAATCGGAAGCGGTATCAATTGCACATAGAGCGTCCATTAAATCTATTATTATTAGTGGTTCCTGCTTTTTTGCTGCAACTTTTGGTATCACCTTATATTCCAGTATTGATATGATTGGTTCTATATGCACATTGCTGGCAAGAGGTGCTGTAATCAGTGTGGTTGTGGTGGTTTGCATTTTACCTGCAATGCTTTGGATTTTTGACCCGATTATCTGTAAAACAACATGGGATTTAAGACATGTTAAAATCGGCAAAGCCAAATCTGCAAAGAAGATAGAGAGTGTAAAAGGAGGAATTTGATATGAAATATTTGAAAAAAACAGGTGCAATTACATTAAGTACAGTGATGGTATTGGGTATGGCTGCTGGAAATGTATCCATGGCGGCAGGTAAGATAGAAAAAGAAGAGACTGTTTATGTAAATCAGGAAGCAGATGGAAGAATTAGTGAAATCACTGTATCGGACTGGTTAAAAAACGTGACGGGAACCAGTGATATTTCGGATGTATCAAATCTTACAGAGATTGAAAATGTAAAAGGTGATGAAGCTTTTGAACAGGGAAGTGACGGTGCGATTACCTGGAAAGCAGATAATGCGGATATTTATTATCAGGGAAAAACAGACGAAGACCTTCCGGTAAGTGTTACAGTTTCCTATAAGTTAGATGGAAAAGCTGTAATGCCGTCTGAAATAGCAGGCAAAAGCGGTAAAATGGAAATGATAATTAAGTATGAGAATAATGCAACTTATGAGGATAAGATTAATGGGGTAACTACCAGAATGAATACCCCATTTTTAATGGCATCTGCTGTCATTTTACCGATAGATAATTTTTCAAATGTTAAAATTAGTCAGGGTAAGATGGTATCCGAGGGCTCCAACCAGATTCTTGTCGTATATGGCATGCCGGGATTGGCAGAAAGTCTGAATTTATCAGGGGATATAAGGGATGAAATAGAGAAAAAGATAAATGATACGGTAACCATTACAGCGGATGTAACCGATTTCTCCATGAAACCTATTTATACGGTAGCGACATCAGAAGAATTTTCAGATATTGATTTAGATGATGAAAGTGATATCCATGATTTAGATGATGCAGTTGATGATTTAGTGGATGCAACGGATGAATTAATTTCAGGTTCATCGGATTTATCAGAGGGATTAACTACTTTACAGGATAGTTTCGAGACATACGCAAATGGTATGAAAGATGTAAAGAAAGGGGCTTCTGATTTAAATACAGGTGTTGAAAAATTGGCAGAAGGTATTTCACAATATACGGATGGTGTTAAGTCACTGACAGATGGCGCAAGTCAGTATGTGTCAGGAAGTGGTAAACTGGCCGCAGGTGTTAATGAATATGTGGCCGGTGAGAAATTAATTGATCAGGGCGCAAAGACATTGATGGACCAAAGTGCAGCATTGCCGGCAGGTTATAGTGCCTTTTCAGAGGGATTGTTAAGCTATATCACTGGAGTAAATCAGATAGCAAATGCAGAAAATACCCAGAAACTGGCAGTGGGATCACAAGCAGTTTCAGATGGGATTCAAGGGATAAATGCAGCACTGGGTAGTTTGGATGTGGCAGATGTTGACTATGATTCGGCAATTAATGCTTTGAATACTGCTAAGGAAAGTCTGGGGGATGATCAGACAGATGCTATAGCAGCAATAGACGCTGCTGTCAACCAGTTACAAACTGCAAAGTCAAAGCAGGCAGTAACAGCAGCAACAATAGAGGGCTTAAAGGGTAAAACTGCTTCCGGCTCAGAACTGGCAAATGGTGCACTGACCATTGCTGGTGCAATGAAGCAGTTAAATGAAAATGCATCAACACTGGTGGCAGGAGGAGAGAGTCTGAAAGCTGGAAATCAAGAGATGAGTGCAGGTATTAAGGGCGTTACAGATGGAATTGCTGCACTATATAGTGGAATACAAACATTAAGTGCCAATAATGAAACCCTGCTTTCCGGTGCAAATCAACTGACAGCAAAGGGATTGGATTTGACAACAGGGATTGCAAAATTAGATGGGAGTACTTCGACGCTGACTAAATCTACAAAAGAGCTGGCAGATGGTGCAAACGATTTAAGCAAAGGTGTCAATCAATTAAACAATGCCACACAGAAAGTAGGCAGTGGTGTGAATGAACTTCAGCATGGTTCTGTTGATTTATTAGATGGAATGCATAAGTTTAAGGAAGAAGGTACCGGTAAGCTTCAGAATGAGTACAATGAGAATATTAAGACAGTTTTAGACAGATTCCAGTCTCTTACCGGTGATACTGCAAATTATAAAACCTTTTCAGGCATCGCTGAAGGAATGGAAGGAAGTGTAAAATTTGTTTTTCAGACGGCGGAAATTTCTTCAGATAAGCAGAAAAAAATAGACAAATAAAACAAAGATGTGCTATAGTCTAGTAAACAATGGAGGTAGCACTGTGGGTAAATTAGAAGATAATAAAAAAAGAAAAAAAGATGCAATTGTTAATTCTGCATTTGCATTATTTATCCAAAATGGAATTAACGATACCTCCATTGCAGATATCATGAAGAAGGCAGATCTGGCTAAGGGAACATTTTACCTGTATTTTAAGGACAAATATGATGTCAGGGATTATCTGATTCGAAAAAAGGCGGCACAAATTTTTGAAAAGGCACAGCTTGCGTTAGAGGAAACGGATATAAATGATTTTGAAGAGCGGATTATCTTTATGGTAGATAATATATTAAACCAGTTAAACGATAATAAAGTGTTACTGCGCTTCATTTCCAAAAATTTAAGCTGGGGAATATTCAGGCATGCGATTATGAATATGTCGCTGGATAAGGCACTTAGTGCAGAAGAATTTATGAAAAAACTGTTTCGGGAAACAGATAAGAAATTCCGAAATCCGGAAATGCTGATATTTATGATAATTGAATTGGTTAATTCCACCGCTCATAATGTGATTCTTTATAAACAGCCGGTGGAACTGCCAGAGTTAAAGGACGAATTATATCCATTGATACGGCAAATGATTCATAGCTTTGAAATTGTGGAATAAATACCAGATTAAATTGTACCAGATGATGAGATGGTAATTGAATATTCTGGAGCAGCGTCCATTTCAGTTTCCAAAAGCTTTTGTAAAATATCTTTGAATCCTTCGTAATAAAGCTCATTGACCGGAACGGCAACCTTGTAAGAGCCGATGCTCCCCTTTTACCATTTGTATAATGAATATGATAAGGGGGGGGGTATCGGTTTAGGTTTTATGTTCAGGTGGTGTTTCTGAAATC
>JAIDHZ010000059.1 GCA_029052995.1 Lachnospiraceae bacterium
TTCCTGCTTCATCCTCATAGTAAAAGGTAATCTTCCCTCCTGTTTTTCCATACAGGGAATTTCCTGAAAGCCCGGTTGCCGTAATCTCCGTACTTCCCGGCATGGCATTTCCCGCCTCGATATCCCCGATAAATGCTGTCCCGACAGATTCCAAACCCTCCGCTTCAACCACGGCACGGACATTATAAATCTTTCCCCTTCCCAGATTCATGACCTGAGCCTGCAGCTCCACCGTTTCTCCTAACTGTATTTCCTTTGGCACGGTAACCGGGTCAATTTCCACCTTCACCAGCTGCTCCACCGTTACCTTTACATTTCCCTGCACTGTATAGACCGTCCCTTTTTGATCTGCATAATCCAGCGTAATTGGAATATTATACTGTCCAGGCAGAATGGCGGCACTGGCTTTCAATTCATAGGATACCACACAGGTTTTTCCCGCCGCCACCTCCTCAACATATATACTGTCCGATTTGCTCAGCAGCTCCATTTGTTCACCCGGTGCTGCCGTTACCATCATATTTTTTACCATATCCGTTTTACTGGTATTGACCAGTGTGATATCTGCTCTAAAGGAATCCCCTGACTGTACGTTTTCCTTTGAAAAAGCATAGGAGTCCACCTTAACTTTCGGCGCAAAAGATGGCTCCTCTCCTCCAGCATCTCCTCCGCTGTCACCGTCTGCTGTTCCCTCCGCTGCCTTTCCGTCAGTAATCGTTACATACACGGTAAAATCCTGGTGTATTTCATTTCCTGCCTCATCCTCTCCACTGACAGACAGCACCACAGGATAACTTCCGTTATAGCGTTCCTTCTTTAAATCCAGACTGTAAGTAACAAGGTAGCATTCTCTTTTTTGATTCTGTTTTCCCGTTTTATGTGTTGAAAGCTTTACTTCCTTTTCATAATTCTTGCGCACAAAGGGAAGGGGTTCCGATTCCCCCAGATTCAGCGTCACGGTGATTTTATCCCCGGATAATTTTTGCTTTGCCAGCAACGGAAGGACAATAACTGCCTTTCCATTTTTTACCCTTGGCACATAGCCCTTGGAATAGGTTTTGTCCATTCCCGTATACAAATGCCGATTATCAATTACAAGGCTGGTGACACCGGTGCCTTCATCGGCAGCTCCCTTTCCGCTCTCTTCATCCCCGGCAGTCTCATTCCCAGCCGCCTCATCTCCGTCGCCTTCGTCCTTTTTTTCCTTTGCCTGTTCATCCGTTCCCGCCCCCTGGCTGTCACTTACCTCTGCCTCACCCGCAACATCCGACTCTGCTACTTTTCCCATTGCCGCCTCTGCCGTTCTGCCACCCTGTTCCATAATCAGTACTCCAAAGCAGACCATGCACAATGCCATGATTCCTTTTTTCCATTCCTTCATTTTATCATTGCTCCATTCCTCTTTCCATCTCAATACATCTGCTGCAAATCCCTGTTTTTACCGGAATTGCATACAGCAGGCAAACCCGCTGCATCAAAACGCTAAACCTCAATGTACTAGTCTGTCGAAACACACTCCTTATCATCATGTAAATTGGTAAGCATCAAATCCTGTACACTGTCACAAAGCTCCTTTATATCCTGTGCGTTGTGGCTTGCCAGCAAAATGGCTTTCCCCTCTGCTTTCAATTCTTTTAACAAAGTGCGCATTTCCACCACCCCGTAACGATCCAGACCATTGAAGGGTTCGTCTAAAACCAGCACACCAGGGTCCTCCATAATTGCCTGGGCAATTCCCAGCCTCTGCCGCATTCCCAGGGAATATTTTGCCACCGGCTTTCGCATATCCGGGTCAAGCCCCACCTTCTCCATGCTTTCCCTGATTTCCCTTTTTCCAATTCTTCCCTTTAACGAGGCAAGAATTTTCAAATTCTTATATCCTGTCAAATTGGGAATAAAGCCCGGTGTCTCGATGATAACACCCAAATGGTCTGGAAAATCCACTTCCTTTCCCACCTGCTTTCCACCCACAAAAATAGCTCCCTTATCACACTTCATAAAACCGCAGATGCATTTCATCAGCACCGTTTTTCCGCTTCCGTTGTTTCCCACCACTCCATATATGCTGCCCGGTAGTATGGAAAGGCTGATTCCGGTAAGCACCTGTTCCTTTCCAAAGGATTTATATACATTGTTCACTTCAATTCCTGTATGCTGTTCCATGTTACAAGTCCTTTCTACAAATTTATATCTGTACATTGTCAACTAAGCTTCCTGCAGTTCATCTTGTCTGTTTTCCTAACAACACCGTTCCAAAGGCTTCACCTCAATGTATCAGATAATCTGCCGGCTACTTTATCTGCGTCCCCGTAAAATGAAAGGCATAATTTTTTATTTTCATGAGGGACAGTCCAAAAAACAGGGCACTAGCCAGAATAAAAAACAGATATGACATCCAAAGCTTCGGCAGATTGTCATACCCGAAATTATGCATGTAATAGGTTGCATGGTTAAGGGGAGAAATCCATCCTGATATAATATTGGCAAACCGTATGTTATCCATGGGTATGCCAAACCATTCCGCCACAATATCCGGATTTAACAATATGCTGAAACCGCTGAAAATAACGCCCCCAATCATGCCACCGTTGTTTTTACACAGATTCAGGAACAAAATCAGACCTGCCATGGTCACTGAATAGCCAGTCATCAGCAAAAAAATATGCATTGTACACCTGTATGGCGTTGTCAGCTCCAGCACCTTCACAAAGGCAGGAACGGCAATTTTTTCCCCGATATTGGAATAACCCAGCACCGCCGCCGTATCACTCCACATATCCGCCGGATATGCCCGCTCCACCGAAAGCAGCACCGTGGACACAAATATAAAAAAGACAAATATAAATGACGCCAGTATCAGATACACTATCTGTCCCAATATCCACACCTTACGGTCCATCCGCACCATAAAATAGGGAACCTCGTTAGAGAGGTTGGGCATATCCGCAAACATTAGCAGAAGCAGGGTGGATATAGCAAGCACTGACTGGGAATCCCCAAAAGTCCATATAAATGCCTCCATCCCCTGCAGTGTGGTTCCGTGCCCCTTTGCAAACTGCATCACCTTATCAGACAGCAGAAAGCAAAAGATAAAGGCAAGCAAAAAACACAATATCATCTGGGGATTTTTATGCCACCTCCTGAAATTGGAAACTGCCGTAAGAAGAACCTGTTTAAACCTGCGCATGTTTTAACCACCTCCATATGCCGCAAAACATCACCAAAAGTCGAAATAAATCAGAGCATTTCTATACGGTATTCCAATATTCCGTAATATGCAATGCCGCAAATCCACACGAATCCGCCGCACATCAGTGAGATTCCCATATCGTTAAACACCCATAAATGCTTCGGCGCAAACCATTCCACCGGATACAGGCAGTAAAGCGTCTTAAAATGCCGTTCATAGATGATGATTAGCACATAATAAAGAACAAAAGAACCGCCATAGGCAACATATCTGCTGTCAGACGCAGCGGCCAGCAAAGCCGCCACTACCGCCCAAAGCATCCCGGACAGGAATACCAGTAAAAGATTAAGCGTTTCTTCCTCCCCGCCTTTCGTGTGCAGATAAAAGAAACAGGCTGTGCTAATCAAGGAACCCCCGCTGATGCCGCAGGATAAAAATTTTCCCAAGATATATGCCTTTTTCCCGCACCGGGGCAGATATTCCTTTAAAAAACCACTCTGGTAGTCATTTATCCACGCCGTGGAATAGGGGAAGGAGGCCAATACCGGTACGCTGATTTGAAACAGCTCCGAGTCAAAGCCGAACCTGTACAAAATCATGCACTCGATAAGAAACCCCGCTATAAAATTCACTCCGGTAAATGCCCGGCTTAAGTCTGTTTCAAAGCTGTTCATCCCTAATATCCCAAGTCCCTGTTGATAACTGAGCCGTCAATGGCATTGATGGAAAGGATATTGCCTGTACGCTCCATACCCCACTCATCTACTATGGTTCCCTCAAAATCCCATACCGGAACCACCAGCCCCGTGTCAAAGCTGTCCTTTTCACTGATTCTGGTATAAACCAGTCGTACATCTGTTACCTTTATGGATACCGTTCCCGCTGCTTCTCCCTCCTCTGCTTTGGAGGCATTTTCAATCACTACCATCTGTTCAAAGGTATCCCTGATTTCATCAAAGGCTTTAATTTTTGATTTCTCCACCACGTTTTCATCTACAGAAAGGGGGCTCAGATAACTAAAACCTGCTATGCCGCTGTCATTGACGGCAATTGCAACCACCTCGCTTTCCCACATTTTTTTCACGTAATCCTTTCCCTGCCAGCCATCGGTCATCTTAATGCCTGCCCTGTTATCCACAAATACATTATCCAGCTTACGCAGATACAAAAAACGGTAAATATCTCTGTATTTTAAATCATTTCCATCGCTGCCTTCCATTCCCAAAACATATACCAGCTGGGCATACTTTCCTTTTTCATGGCACTGGTAATCCGTAAGGCCTAACTGTTCCATCAGGGCATCTGCCTGACCCTCCGCCTCCTCTAAGGACAGGCTTAAAGGTTCATTATCCACACACGGTATGTTTTCCCCATTCTCCATCATGCCTGAAAAATCCGGTGTTTCCCCCTCCGTCTTTGGAACAATTCCTTCAATATCATCCCCTACAACTGCAGTAGATACACGATTCCCCCCATAATCATATCCGTTTTTACCTGAGACATACCGCAGGCAGTTGCCATATGGCTCGCTGTTTTGCATAAATAAGCTCTGGTAATTCCCATCCTTTGCATCGCTTACACCGAAAAAGAATTCACCATCCCCATGCAGGCTGTAAAGCCACTCATAAAAGCTGTTATCAGGTTCATTGTCATATACCTGTTTAATATTCTGAATCTGATTATCCAAAGAGTAATCTGTAAAATCTACGCTGTCCGGTGCCTTCTCATACTCCGCTTCAAGCTCTGCAATCATTTCCCTGTATTCCTCCACCAGTACCTTATCGCCTAAAGCCTCTGCATCTTTCATATAGTCTTTGTATCCCTGTATCTCCTGCGCAACTTTTAATTTCGTTCTGGCGTCCACCTTCTCTCCAGCATACCACATAGATTCCTGTGCCAGCGTCTTTCTTACCTTATCCAGAAATTCCTGGCTGATTTTTTTTTGGCTGACGCGGTAAACAGAGAGCTGCTCTGCCTCCGGTACCTCCACCTTCGCATCCACTTCCACCTTCACCTTAAGGTTTTCATCGGAAATACTGGTCTGGTAGGTTTGATAATTTTTCTCCACCTCGGCCTTTACATCCGCATAGGAGGCTGCTCCCTCCTCCGTATTCCCAGCCGCCTCCAACATTTTATCCATATTCTTTTCCTTTACCGGAGACTGTTCCGGGTTAGCGGCACATCCCATCAGGGAAAGTGCCACTGCACCTGTCAGTATAAATGCCAAACCTTTTCTTTTCATGTAAAAATCATCTCCTTTTCCATAATAAAAGCATCAGACACTTGCAAAACTCCTGTTTCGCAACTGCTAAACAAAAAGCGTCCACGCTGGTATAATAATAGCATGGACGCCTGCATCAAGTATTCATCAATATTTAAACAAATTGTAAAATCATCCGGGTTCCCTCACCCACTACACTCTCAATCTGAAGCCGGCAGTTATGCCGTTCCAGTATGGCCGCCGTTATGGCAAGCCCTAATCCCGCTCCTCCGCTTTTCCTGCTTCTGGACTTATCCACCATGTAAAAAGGCTCTAAAATCTTTTCCTGCTCATCGTTCGGAATGCCCATCCCGAAATCCTGAACCACAACCTGGTTCTCCTCCGCAGAAAGGATAATCTCACTGCCCGGACTGCTTGCCTTTACCGCATTATCGATCAGATTTATAAGCACCTCGGTAAACAGGTCAGCATCCACGTAAAAACACTCCCCATCCTCCCGGCATACCAGACGGACTTCCTTTTCTTCCATACCCTTTCGGCAGGCTTCCTCGGCATCATGAAAGAGCACTCTGGCAGATACATCCAAAAGACGGATTTCCTCAGCCTGTTCTAACAGCAAAAGCTCCATCATCTTTTTGGAAAGCCGTTCTAACCGGCAACTTTCCCCATAAATGTAAGACAATGCTTCCTCCCTGTCCTCCTCCGGCAGCTTTACGGTTAAAAGTGTTTTTGCATATCCGGAAATGGCTGTCAACGGCGTTTTCAGTTCATGGGTCAGATTCCCCATAAACAGGGTTTTCCGGCTCTCCGATTCCTCCAGACTGCTTATCTGATGCTCCACTGCCTCTGCCATCCGGTTAAAATTCCTGCCAAGCTCCCCAATTTCATCTTTCCTCTCTATGGCAATCCGCTCATCATATCTGCCACAGGCAATCTGTTTTGCCCCGGCATTTAATTCCTGGAGAGGCTGCAGTACCCTGCCAAGCACTGCCGAAAGCACCAGACTGACAGCAATACTGATGCCCAGAGTAAGCAGCAAAAGCCCAGCTCCCAGCAGCCTCATCCGTTCCCAGACATAAGTGATATCCTCCAGCTTATAAACAGAATACCCATCCATATAATCCCGATATACAACATAATGCTGCTTTTCCCATACCAAATGGGCACATTCAGATACAGAAAATTCATCAAATCCCTTGTAATCAAGCCTGCTAAATGTCTCAATGCCAAAAACAGTGTCATTATAGATTTCTTCCTCTTCTGAATCAAAACAGGCTATCAGCTCCTGCCCGGACTTTTTAAATATATATTCCATAACATTGGAATTAACATATGTCTTTTTCTGCTTTGTCTGTAATGTGAGTAATTCATCCCTAATGCTTCTAACGCTTGAAGAAGCATGCTGAAAGCCCTGACTGACCGCAGCTTCCCGAAAGCTTTTTCCCACCAAAATATAGACCGCCACACTGCAAATCAGGGAAGCGGTCAACACATGGATACCACAGATTAGGATAATCTTTGACTTTAACCTCATGTGTCAGTCCTCCAGTCTGTAGCCTATTTTGGAAACGGTTTTGATATGGTCAGTTAATGCCAGCTTTTTCCGAAGCTGTCCGATATGTACATCCACGGTTCTCGTCTCTCCCACATAATCCACGCTCCACACCCGGCGCAGCAGCTCCTCCCTGGAAATGGCTATATTTTTATTCCGTGCCAACACGCCAAGCAGTTCAAACTCCATGGGCTTTAAAGGGATCTCCTCCCCGTTTTTCCTCACCGTATGCTCTGAAAAATTAATCTCCATATCCAGTATCCGAATGACATCACCAAGCTTCTTTGTACGTTCTAACACCTTTTCCATCCTCACCATCAGCTCTAACATTTCAAAAGGCTTGACAATATAATCCTCCGCCCCATCTTTCAACCCCTGTATCTTAGAGGCAATATCATCCTTCGCCGTAAGAAAAATTGCCGGTATATCATAGGATTTCACCACCTCAAAGAGAGCAAAGCCATCCATTCCGGGAAGCATCACATCTAAAATCGCAATATCATACCCATGCTCCTGTTCTAACGCCTTTGCCGCCTCACCGCCGTCATGAAACATGGTGGTATCATACCCCGCCACCTTAAGATTCATGGCTACCATTTTGGCAATGGAGATTTCATCTTCTACAATCAATACTTTAATATTTGCCATTTTTCATTCTCCTGTCAGTCCTCTTTCTCTCAGGCAACAGTCTGCACTCTGTCAAAAGCTGTGGCCGCCAGCACCTGCAAATATGCACACAATAAAATAATTAATCAGCATGGCAAGCAATATGCGGGTCTTCTATTTTGATGTTGCCCTCAAATTTGATTCAAACATACGATTATACCCAAGCCACTCGTTATCCTGTCCGCTATTGCCATCTAATAATTCAATAAAGCCCTCGATTTTTGCATCTGTATTGTCTGCAAACGAGAGCGCAACCGCCTCAAGCAGGGCAGGCTTTTTAGGAGAACCGAATTCTAATTCACCATGATGGGAAAGAATACAGTGTTTTAACTCAGTTGCCAGTTTTTTGGGGAAACCTTCAATCTGCTTAATCTTCTCATCTAACATAATGGTACCCATTACAATGTGTCCAATGAGCTGCCCTTCATCAGTATAATCGTTTTCCGGAAATTCAGACAATTCCTGCATCTTACCAATATCATGGCATAGCGCCGCCGTTATCAGCAAATCCCTGTTTATAATCGGATATTGTTTTGCATAAAAATCACAAAGTTTTGCAACAGATAAACTATGTTCCAATAATCCACCTGCAAAATTGTGATGCATTGTCTTTGCTGCCGAATGAATCTTAAAAGCTTTAATAAAAGATTCGTCCTCTGTAAATACCATCTGCAGCAGCTTTAAAAGATGTGCCTCTTTTACTGTATGAATCATTGAAACCAGTTCATCATACATTTCATTCATATTTTTTTTAGAACATGGCATATAATCAAAAGGATCATATTCTCCTTCTGCTGCCTTACGAACACGCCGGATATTTAATTGTAAAGCCCCCTGAAAGCTTGTCACCTGTGCATCCACCTGTATATAATCCATAGACTCAAAATGTTCAATACCGCTTGATAAATCCCAGACCTTGCCATCTACATAACCGGTCTTATCATGCAATTGCATGGAATAGTAATTTTTTCCTGCTTTTGTCTGCAGGGTTCTCTTATCCTTACATAGATAAATAGAAGAAATCATATCTCCTTCTTTTAACTCTTTAATAAATCTCATATCTCTCTTTATGTGGTTACCCACATGCTCCTGTTCTATATTTTAATTCCTCAATTATTATATATTATTTTGCAGTTTCCAACAATGCCGTTTTAAAATTTTTCCGCTACTCCTCTTTTCTCGGTAAAGAAAAGACAAATTCACTCCCCACCCCTTCTGTACTAATCAAATCAATATTCTCTCCATGTGCCTTAATGATTTCTTTTGTAATGGAAAGTCCAAGACCAGTACCCTGCTTGTCTTTCCCTCTGGAAGAATCTGCCTTATAAAAGCGCTCAAATACTCTGTTCTGCTTATCCTTTTCAATACCCGGTCCACTGTCCTTTACAGACACAAAAATCTTGTCATTTTTTTCATATATTGTTACGGTTATTTGACCATTTGGTGGAGTGAATTTAATAGCATTATCCACTAAATTATATACAACCTGTCCGATTTTTGTCTTATCAGCAAACACTACTGTATCCTTTGCCGGACACTGCATCCGAAAATCAATTTTTTTATCTTCGCATTTTCCTTCGACTGTGTTGCGCGTTTCTCTTACAACATCCACAATATCAAAATCTTTCCTTTTTAATACCGGTCCATAAGTATCAAAATTATTCAATTCCAAAAGTCCTGACGTTAATTTGGTCAGACGCTTTGACTCATTTAACACAATATTAAGATACCGGTCATATTTTTCTACCGGTATAGTTCCATCCAGCATAGCCTCCAGATACCCTTTAATAGATGTCAAAGGAGAACGGAAATCATGAGAAATGTTGGCAATAAAATTCTTTCTGTATTCATCCAGCTTGCCAAGCTCTCCCGCCATATATTCAAGAGAATCGGACAGCTCTCCCAGTTCGTCATTTCGCTTTACACCTGTTTTGACCTCAAAATTTCCCTTAGCATATTCCCTTGCAGCATTATTTATTTTTGAAATAGGCCTGATAAGCGTTCCTGAAAAAAACACCAGCACAAAAACAACAATTAACAGCATTACAAGAAACGGAAGATATATAATGCTCATCATATCACTTTGCAATTTATCCATCTCTGTCATTGCGGTATGTAATATTATATAACCTGACAGTGTGTCGTTATCATAGATAGGAATCCCTATGCTAATCATAGTGTCCTGAAAAATGTCATAAAATGTGCCGGTATGGGTAAATCCTTTTTCCAAATCGATATCCGGGTTTAACTGCCTTAGATTTTGGGGCGGCTTGATATTGTAATCTGTATTAGATGCCGCAATCAACCTGCCTTCTGCAGAAAAAACCCATACGCTTGTCTTAAGGCTGTCTTCAAACTCATCAAGACGTACCTCCAGATATTCCAAAGAAGTAATCCCCTGTAAATATGATTTAATACTTTGCTCTGAAATTAGGGTTGCCTCATTAATCAGATTATCCTGCTGCTCCATCACCAAAACGCGCTGAGTAGCATAAGTAGTGTACGTTGTTAATCCTGTAAAAACAAAAACAAGCAGAATTAGTATTCCAACTATAATTTTATCAAAAAAGTTACGCTTCACAATTATCTCACTCCAGACTTAACTTAACCAACCTTAATTTTACTTAACCTCAAATTTGTATCCAATTCCCCAAACCGTAGCAATAGCCCAGTTTTCTCCGTCTTTAATTTTCTCTCTGATACGTTTTACATGTACATCTACAGTTCTTGTATCACCAATATAATCATAGCCCCATATTTTATCTAACAGCTGTTCTCTTGTAAATACCTGATTAGGACGGCTGGCAAGAAAATATAAGAGCTCCAATTCCTTTGGCGGCATTTCAATCATATTTCCGTTATACTCAACAGAATAGCTTGTAAGATTTACCACTAATCCATCAATTTTTACACATTCACTATCTTTTTCTTCTTTCTCACTCTTTTGCACCGCATTTTGTTCTACACGTCGCAAAATAGCCTGCACTCTTGCCACAAGCTCATTCGAATCAAAGGGTTTAATCATATAATCATCTGCACCAATTTTTAATCCTAATACCTTATCAAACACTTCACCCTTTGCAGAAAGCATAATAATTGGAACATTACTGCTTTTACGTATCTCACGGCACACATCATATCCATCTATCCCTGGAAGCATAATATCAAGCAGAATCAAATCCGGCTGATATGCTTTAAACTGATTTAGGGCATCTTCTCCATTCAATGAAATACTTGTTTCAAAACATTCCTTAATCAAATATAGCGAAATAAGTTCTGCAATATTCTCATCATCATCTACAATCAAAATTCTTCTCTTTTCCATATGATTTCTCCCTTTCCTCATTTTACTGCACCAAAATCAGAGCTCTACAATCGTAACACCTGCATCACCTTCACCGAATTCCCCAAGACGGAACGACTTTACATAAGACTGGCGTTTCAAATATTCGTGAATTCCCTTACGCAGTGCACCTGTTCCCTTTCCATGCACGACCCTGACCTGATTTAAATGGGACAGACAGGCATCATCTAAATACTTATCCAGCTCCATAACTGCCTCATCTACTGTCATACCAAGCAGATTAATCTCCGGCTTAATAGTTCTTGATTTACCTAATGCAGCTCTGTACCGGGCAGTCTTTTCCTGTTTTGAAATCCTTTTTTCCTTTATAATCTCCACATCTGAAATTTTAACCGTACTTTGCAAAATACCCATCTGTACAGTCAGCTCTTTCTTTTGGTTAGGCAGAGATTTTACTGTTCCATCCATGTTCAAACTAATAACATGTACTGTGTCTCCCAGTTTGAAATCTTCTGGCTTATGGTGTGAGTTACGCTTAGATGTCTTATACTCAAGATTACTATTTACAGCATTTAATTTCGAACGGAGCCTGTCTCTTTCCTGCTCCATATCCTTGTTACTGACAGTCTGTGGTTTCTTTTCCCAATTATTATACTTACGAATGGATGCATCTGCAAACGCTTTTGCCTCCTCCAGAATTTCTTTTGCTTCTTCTCTTGCATTTCTCAAAATATCCTGCTTACGCTGTTCAATATGCTCATTTTTCGAAGCCAAACGTTCCTTTAACTTCTGTATTTCTTCTTTATTTGCTTCGATTTCCTGCTGTTCCTGCAAAATTGTGCGCTTCGACTCTTCCAAATCTGCTAAAATGATTTCCATATCCAGTGTATCATGATTTACCTGCGCTTTAGCATTTTCAATGATCCGCTTAGAAAGCCCTAATTTCCCTGCAATTGCAAATGCATTTGATTTACCAGGTATTCCAATCAATAAATGGTATGTTGGGCTCAAAGTTTCCACATCAAACTCACAGCATGCATTTTCGATTCCCTCTGTAGTCATTGCAAAGGTTTTTAATTCACTGTAATGCGTTGTAGACATACACAAAATATCTTTGCTATGCAATTCATTCAAAATGGCAATAGCGAGTGCAGACCCCTCCTCAGGATCAGTACCACCACCCAACTCATCAAATAGAACCAGCGTATCTCTTGCAGCATGACGCATAATATACACAATATTAGACATATGGGATGAAAATGTGCTCAGGCTTTGCTCTATACTCTGCTCATCTCCTATATCTGCAAAAACATCTTTAAAAACAGACAGCCTTGAACCCTGAAATGCCGGTATATGAAGCCCCGCCTGCCCCATCAGGGTAAACAGCCCGAGGGTCTTTAAGGATACCGTCTTTCCTCCTGTATTCGGGCCGGTGATAATCAGCATTGTAAAATCTTCCCCTAACCTAATATCAATTGGCACTACTGAATTCTTTTCAAGCAACGGATGCCTACCCTGTTTAATTTCAATAATTCCCTCTGAATTAAATTCCGGTTCCGTTCCATTATAAGATTTCGCAAATGCCGATCTTGCAAAAATAAAATCCAGCTCGGAAAGCACCTTTGCATTAAGTTCAATACTATCTCTCGACTGTGCAGCCTGCGCGCTCAGATTTGAAAGTATTTTTTCAATCTCTACTGCCTCTTTTGCCACATATTCCTTTAATTCATTATTCAGATTTACAACTGCCATTGGCTCAATAAATACTGTTGAACCTGTAGCTGACTGGTCATGAACCATACCCGGAAACTGGCTCTTATATTCCGCCTTAACCGGAATACAGTACCTTCCGTTCCTCATGGTTATCAGGGAATCCTGTAACATAGTCTGGTTCGTCTGTTTACCGACCATGGCAGATAAAACATCATGCACCTTATTATTAACTATCTTCATGCTGCGGCGGATATCCTTAAGCCCTGCCGATGCATCATCTGCAATCTCACTTTCCGATAGAATGCACCGGTTGATTTCCCTGGCCAGATGCTCTAACGGCATCAGACTCTCAAAGTAACCGGTAAGGGAATCCATAGTCCCCGTTTCTTCTTCCTCACCCTGCGTTCCATACTGGCGTACATTTTTTGTCACCTGAAGCAGCTTTGCAATATCTAAAAGCTCTGCAGCTGAAAGCGCTGCCCCAACTGCCAGACGCTTCATAGACTCACCAATCGGATATACTCCGGAAAAAGATACATTTCCATGCCGATAAAGCCTGCTAAGGGCATCTCTCGTCTGTCGCTGTTGCTCCTGAATCTCATTAAGGCTAACAGATGGCTTTAACCTTGCACACTTCCGTTTTCCTTCCGGCGAGCCTGCAAATGCAGTCAGTTGCTCAATTATTTTATGATATTCTAATATTCTTAACGTCCTCTTATTCATTTCTACATCCTCTATATACCATGTTACTTTTTCTCTTTCCAAATCAGTCAATAACCCCGCAGCAAGCTACGGGACATCAAGCTTGTAACGAAGCGAAATGTCTTAATGCAAAAAAAGTAACCGGCTCACCACTCATAATGATGAAGCCGGCCCTCCATTTGAAAGTCGGCGAAACCATTCTGCCTTAAAGCCTCATAAAGCACAATTGCTACTGAATTCGATAAGTTTAATGAACGTATATCCTCTAACATCGGTATTCTTATGCAGCTCTCTTTATTGTCCAAAAGTATCTCCTCCGGAATTCCGCCACTTTCTTTGCCAAACATAATATAACAGTCCTCTTCAAACTTTACATCTGTATAGGTCTGTTTTGATTTTGTAGTAGCCATGTAAATCTTTGCCCCGGGATTCTTTTCCAAAAAATCCTCATAGCAGACATAAGTAGACACATCCAGTTTATACCAATAATCCATTCCTGCACGTTTTATCATTTTATCATTAATCCGAAACCCCAAAGGCTCAATCAAGTGGAGCCTTGCACCTGCCGCCACGCAGGTTCTTCCGATATTTCCTGTATTTGCCGGCATCTCCGGCTCATGTAATACAATATTAATCATTTTTGCCTCCATATGTCAAACAAAGGTTAGCTATTTTCTCTCAACTTTTCTCCAGCCTCAGCTCTGCTACAAATTCTGCAATCCGGTCAATTGCCACTTTCAATTCCTCTAAGGAATAGGCATAAGAAATTCGAAGAAATCCCTCTCCACATGCGCCAAAAGCATCCCCCGGCACTACTGCCACCTTTTTGGACTGTAAAAGTCTGGTAGCAAATTCCTCTGAAGTCATGTCAAACTCCTTAATACAGGGGAACATATAAAATGCACCATAAGGTTCAAAGCATGGAAGTCCCATTTCCTTAAATGCATTTAACAGGAAACGTCTTCTCTGGTCATATGCTACTCGCATATTTGCCACATCCTTTTCACAGTCCCGCATTGCTACAACCGCTGCATACTGACTGACAGTCGGAGCACACATAATCGCAAACTGATGAATCTTTGTCATCTGCTCAATGATCATGGAAGGTCCCAATGCGTAGCCAAGCCTCCATCCGGTCATGGCAAAAGCCTTGGAAAATCCGTTAATAACAATTGTCCGGTCTCTCATTCCCGACAGGGAAGCAATACTGACATGTTCACTTTTATATGTAAGCTCTGAATATATTTCATCCGAAATAACATATAAATCATGTTTAATAATCACATCTACCAAAGCTTCTAAATCTTCCCTCTCCATAATCGCACCTGTAGGATTGTTAGGATATGAGATAATCAAAACTTTTGTTTTATCCGTGATGGCATCCTCTAATTGCTCTCTAGTAAGCCGGAATTCATTTTCATTTTTCAAGGATACGGTTACAGGAACTCCACCCGCTAATTCCACGCAGGGTACATAAGACACGAAACATGGCTCCGGAACAATAACCTCATCTCCCGGATTCAGCATAGCACGTAACGCCACGTCAATTCCTTCACTTCCACCAACAGTCAGTAAAACCTCGTTCTTTGGATTATAAGCAATTTTAAATCTCCTATCCGTATAATCACAAATTGCCTCTCTAAGCTCTAATAACCCGGCATTTGATGTATAAAATGTTCGTCCCTTTTCTAAGGCATATATTCCTTCTTCCCTCACATTCCATGGCGTATCAAAATCAGGTTCTCCTACACCTAATGAAATAGCATCCGGCATTTCACTTACAATATCAAAAAATTTACGAATTCCCGAAGGCTTCATTTTAATAACTTTATCTGACAGTGGATTTCTCATGCTGTTACCACCAGCCTTTCATCTTTCTTACTCTGCTCAATCTTTGTTCCCGCCTCTTTGTATTTTTTTAGGACAAAATGTGTAGATGTACTGAGAACTCCCTCCATTGGTGCCAATTTTCTGGCTACAAACTGTGCTACTTCTTTCATAGTCTTACCTTCAATGAATACTGACATGTCAAAACCACCGGACATAAGATATAGAGAAGCTACCTCCTCATAATTATAAATTCTTTCTGCCACACGGTCAAAACCATCTCCTCGCTGTGGTGCAACCTTTACCTCAATCAGGGCAGTTACACGTTCATCATCTGTTTTATCCCAGTTAATAATGGTATTATATCCACATATTATCTGCTCTTTCTCCATACCATCAATTGTATTGATTACCAATGCTTCATCTAAACCTAACATCATTGCAATATCTTTTGTACAAAGCTTTGCATTATTTTCCAGCAATTTCAAAATCTTTGTTTTCATTTACATACCTCCTCTTTATATACTCATACCGGCATTTTTTGCCCATAAAAAACTACATTTAATGCATCTCCCTTAGGTGGTACTAAAAATCGCTCTTCATCCCCCACCAGCACCTTCCGGTCCGAACCACTTTGCGTCTTTCCGATAACAGCAGCCTCAATGTGTGCCTCATGCATCATTTCTACAAGCTCCGTTCCATCTTTCAGAATCATCAGAATACTCCCCTGACCGTTTAACATATACGGATTTATGTCAAAGTATTCACATATCTCAATAATCTCCTGTTTCATCAAAATATCCCTAATCCGGCATTCGGCTCCGATATTACAGGCAGACAGCATTTGCCACAGTGCACCAAACACCCCTCCATTTGAAACATCATGTGCGGCATAAATATCCTTTGGATGTTCATTGATAAATGCTTGTATTACCGCAAGTTCAGGCATTAATGACGTATAATTTATATATTCCGCTGCAGTCTCAATATAGCTTCTTGGATATCTGCCAATAAGCTCATCCTTTTTCAAATCTGCTAAAATAGCCCCACCATAAAGTCCGGTCCATTTTGTCATCACAATATCCATATCCTCTGTGACTTCCTTGTGCCGGTTATTCCACAATACACTGCCATATGCAGTAATCGTTATGGTTGGCAGTGAGACCGTTGGAACCAGTTCTGTATGTCCCGCCAAAATCTCAATCTCATATAACGCTGCTTTTTTTGATATATTCCCTGTAATTTTTCGGAGTACCGCTTCCTCGCTATGCTCCGGCAGTAAAACCGCCACAGCAATACCATAAGGTTTTCCACCCGCTGCTATTATATTATTCAGTGCATTTTGCAGAGCATATAATTCATTTCCCTCATAATAAAAGGCAGTGGTTGACATGGATGTTACCATATCGCCAATCACTGCCCCATCATGTCCAACTGCCGCCCGAAATTCAAAATCCCGGTTACGGTACCAAATTGGATTTAAAACGGCTCGCTTAAATGTATGCTCTGGCAGTTTACCAGTTTTCACATTTATTCTCCTTCATTTTGATCCTGAGGTTCCTCTGGCGGGTTTTCCGTCTTTGGCTCTGTTGTTGCCTCCGTCTTTGCTTCTGTTGATTTTGGTTTTTCAGAAGAATCCGACTTATCCGACTTGTCTTTCTTTTTCTTATCTTCTTTCTGTTTCCTTGTACCAACACGAATCTTTGCTGACTGTGCTGTATACTGACTCGAACCATAAGATACTTTATAAGAATCCGTCAACTCACCATCAATATATACATGTTTCCACAACTCAACATAATAACCGGTATGCGCCTCCTGTTCTGTAACAGTACTTCCTTCATCTAATGTATCATCTTTTATCTCTGTAGGATCTCCCGGTTCAGTTGTTGAAATGATCTTTGACTCAAAATCAATTGTTCTATTATCAGGTCTTTCATCATGCCCATATACTGCAAAAGAAATAGTTCCTCCACCCGCATATCCTTCAATATAGATAGGATATTCCGTATCATTGGAAAACTTAAAATCCATATATGTGCCCGCAATAGCTGCATCTCTTCCAAGCGGAACATAGCTCACCGTCAGGGAGTGCGGATATCTTTCATCCACCTGCAGCTCTGAAATCAAAACTGCGTTATATAAAGTCGTGGAAACCTGACAGATACCTCCACCCATTCCTTCCACTAATTCATTATTTACATACTGCCCTGCATCTGCATATCCATTTTCTTCGGTAAATGGCGACACAGTATCGTACATTGAAAACTGTTCACCCGGCATCAGCACAGTGCCACTGATTTTAGATGCCCCTGTTGCAAGATTCTTAGCACGATTAGTATTACCTGAATTGTACTCCGTAGAATACTGTCCAAGTACACTATCAATGGCATAAAAATCATCTGCTGTATACTGTGGCTGCTGTTCCTTTACAGCAGCATTCAGTGTAATGCTCTTCTGTTCCCACTCTTTTTCAAAAGTCTCCTGCACTTCTTTTACCGTAGCATCTACATCAATGGTCTCGCCAACCACACCATCATAAACAATGAACTCACCATTTTCACGCTTAATGGATGCATTCTCCGGTGCCGTCAAAATATCAGATGTCTCATTTTGAAGCTTGTCCTTCAGCTTGTCGGCATCGAATTTCTTCTCCGGGACAAGAACTGCATTTTCTTCTTCCAAAGCTTTAATCTCTTTGTACCGGGATAAAATGTTTCCCTGCCTTCCATAATTGTATGCATCTTCCACTGCATCATCCAGAGAAACAGATACATTGATTTCTTCCAGTGTGGTTGAATAAGTACCCTTAGATGTCTTAAAAGTCAAATTTAATTTGCCAATTCCGTCTATGTACTTTTCATATTCCTCTCTGGCCTGTTCTTTTGTAAGTCCGCCCACATATACACTATCCAAATACACACCGTCATAAATCTTTTGATCATCTTCCGTTGCCGCTACCGCCCTGAAAGCCAAACTACCGGCTAAAAAACCAATCACTAAGATTATCAAGCTTAAAAATGTTTTCTTTTTCATATCACTCATTCCTTTATCCTTTTTACATGTAAAGTTTCCCGCATCGTCCTGTTCAAAACTTTGTTGATATTTTTACAGACTTCATTGTAACACAAATCAACTGCATTTCAAGCATTTAAAATAATACTGTCAAATCTCACTAAGAAATTGACATTTTTATTCTTATTTTGTATATTTTACTCACGGACATTATATTTAAATTATTTCCTGTCTATATTAAAAGGAGAACTGCTACAATAACAACAGTTCCCCTTTAAAAATCTGCTATATACGATTATGCACCGATTGTCGTAACAATACAGCTGATTATCATTACCAATACGAGAATAATAGCAATAATTGATGAAATAAGACGCTGTTTTTTCTTGTTACCGAAATTGAACATATTGACACCTCTTTTCTGAAAGGATATAAAAATGATTAAAATATTTGTATTGCCATCCATAATGATTCTGTGTGGTGTATTACATCACAACTTACGTAAAAAAAACCCCGGTGAAGAAACAGTCACGAGTTTCCTTGCAAGAGAATCTGCCGCCAACGGCACGCGCCGTAAAGATATCTCTGACCTGCCCTATATATCTGTTCCATTTGATACATTACCATTAGATATTACCCTAAATGACGAAAAAAAGCAATCACAGATTGCAAATTATAAAACAGTAATCACAGATTTATCACAAAAAAAGATGCTAAACCTGATTGGTGTAAATAATACAGAGCTAAAAGAACGTTTTGGTCCCGCCAATTTAGAAGCTCTTACAATCTGTGACCAGAACTATTCCAATTATATCCGTACACTGCATTTATTTGCAGAGGCCATATACGATGAATATCCGGAAGATTCTGTTAAGATTCTTGAATACTGCATTTCTATTGGAACAGATATTTCTAAAACCTACGAACTGCTTGGCAGGCATTATCTCATGAACAGACAGACCGACCGCTTCTTATCTCTTTATGAAAAAATTCCTGATACAGCCAGCATCAGCGGAAAAATAATCCTGAATAAATTAGAAAAAATAAAAAGTTAATGCAACACTTTTTTATTTTAACAACACTAATATAACAGAACGTTCTCAAAAAACATACATTTAGGATTTCATAATCTCAACGGAGGTGATTATTATTGAATGCTGAAGAAATGAAAGCTCATGTATTACTTGCAAAAAATGGAAATACAGATTCCTTTTGCAAACTATACGAATTATATTATAAGGACATGTACCGTTTTGCTTATTACATGCTGGGCAATGCAAATGACGCTGAAGACGTAATAAGTGAGACGGTAATAGATGCCTTTGCAGGTATTGGCAGACTTAAAAAGCCAACAAGCTTTAAATCCTGGATTTTTAAAATTCTGTCTGCCAAATGCAAACGCCAGCTGGCAGTTTATTATACAGAAAGAACACAATTAAAGCATGAATCCGATGAGAACACATTAGTGACTGAGGATCATCCATATGCCAGCAATATAGATGTGCAAAGGGCATTTTCTACTCTCAATGAGACAGAAAAAAACATTGTATCCCTTGCGGTTTTTGCCGGATATAACAGCAGGGAGATTGCAAAAATCACAGACAGCCGTGAAGGTACAGTACGCTCTGTTAAAAGCAGGGCTTTTACAAAAATGTCAAAATATTTAAAGGAGGATTTCGCATGAACGAACAGGATTTCATCCATAACATAGATAAAAAAACAAACGATTTGAATATTCCGGAAAGCGTTTCTCCGGAAGCAATGAAAAAGCGGTTAGATGAAGCATATAAAAGCGGCGAAAAAGCTTCCGCAGAGGCTTCTGTTAAAACCTACAACCGGACACTCCGCCGTACAATTGCCGCTGCCTGTATTGCGCTCTGTCTTATAGGAACTGCCGGCATCACTATTCTCGTTCAAAAAAATAATAACTCAGACAAAGCATATTATTCACAAACAGCAGAAGAAGAATCAATGATTGTCGAAGATGTGGAAAATACTGAAAAAGCAGACAGCGAAGATTTTGATAAGGAGCTCTCCTACCAGACCGGACTGGTCAACCCTAAAAGCTATGATGATTATTATACAGATATAAAGTCTGCTTATGACAAATATTATGACAGTATTTCTACCGTGCTAAC